>JBOHUL010000088.1:0-2686 GCA_050734425.1 Candidatus Dormibacteria bacterium | reverse complement strand
CTCGCCGCTGACGACGACGCCGCTCTGGTCATGGCCCTGGGGGAGCCGGTGGCGGCAGTGCCCGGGGATGCCCGCAACCTCAAACTGACCAAGCCGGAAGACCTTTTGGCGTTGCGATCGTGGCTGGCCACACCCGGCTGGGCCCAGCTCTGATGGCGGCCTTCCCCGGGGTGGGCCTGGGCCTGGACGTGCACCGGTTGGTGCCACCGGGACCGCTGCGCCTGGGTGGGGTCGAGATCGCCCACCCCCGGGGCCTCAAGGGGCATTCGGACGGCGATGTCCTCTGCCACGCTCTGGCCGACGCGATCCTGGGGGCGGCGGGTCTGGGAGACCTGGGCGAGCACTTCCCCTCTTCGGACGAGACCTGGCGGGGGGTGTCGTCGCTGGAGCTGCTGTGCCGGGTGGAAGAAGAGCTCCGTGCCCGGGGCCTGGAGGTGCTGGGCCTGGACGGCACCGTGGTCGCCGAAGCCCCCAGGCTCGCTCCCTTTCGCTCCCAGATGGCCACGGCCCTGGCCCAGGCCCTGCGGCTGGATCCGGAGCTGGTCTCAGTCAAGATCAAGTCAGCCGACGGGCTCGGGTTGGTCGGCCGGGGCGAGGGCATCGCCGCCCTGGCTGTCGCCAGGGTCGGCCCCGGGCCCACTCCGAAGTCGCCATAACATAGGCCGACCATGGCCCAAGTTCGTCTCTACAACAGCCTGACCCGGGAGGTCGAGCCGCTGCGGCTGCTCCGACCCGGCCAGGTCTCCCTATACACCTGCGGGCCCACGGTCCACGACCAGGCCCACATCGGGAACTTCCGCAGCTACCTGGTGGAGGACCTGCTCCGACGCCACCTCGAGGCCCGGGGGCTCAAAGTCGACCACGTGATGAACATCACCGACGTCGACGACAAAATAATCTCCAAAGCCACCGCCGCGGGGCAGTCGCTGGAGCAGTTCACCGCCCCCTTCGCCGAGGCCTTCTTCCAGGACCTGGACCGGCTCCGGATCCGCCGAGCCCAGCGCCTGCCCCGGGCCACCGCCTATCTGGCCCCGATGATTTCCCTGGTGGAGCGGTTATTGGCCAACGGCCACGCCTACCAGAGCCAGGGCTCGGTCTACTTCCGCCTGGCCTCGTTTCCCAAGTACGGCGAGCTCTCGCACCTGGACCGCCAGGGACTCTTCGCCGGCGCCAGCGGCCGCATCGACAAGGACGAGTACGAGGCCAAGGAGGCGGTCGGCGACTTCGCCCTGTGGAAGGGTGGCCACGAAGGGGACCTCGGTGTCTGGCCCTCGCCCTTCGGCTTCGGCCGCCCCGGCTGGCACCTGGAGTGCTCGGCCATGGCCATGAACCTCCTCGGTGACTCGATCGACATCCACTGCGGCGGGATCGACAACCGTTTCCCGCACCATGAGAACGAGAGAGCCCAGTCGGAGTCGGCCACCGGCCGCCGCTTCGTCGGGGTCTGGTTCCACGTCGAGCACCTCCTGGTCGAGGGGGGGAAGATGGCCAAGTCCCAGGGGAATTTCATGACCCTGGCGTCACTGCTGGAGCGTGATCACAGCGCCCTCTCGGTCCGCTATCACCTGCTGGGCAACACCCACTACCGGGAGAGGCTCCACTTCCGCGAGGAGGACCTGATGGGGGCGGCCGAGTCGCTCGACCGCTTGGCGACCTTCTGGCGTCGCTGCGCCTCTGTCAGCGACGGCGAGCTCCAGGACGCCGGTTCAGGGGATCCGCTCGTGGTCTCGGCCCGGCGGGTCCAGGACCGTTTCGAGCAGGCTATGGACGACGACCTCAACCTGCCCCAGGCGCTTGGGTTCCTCCACGAGCTGGTCCGCGAGGGCAACCGGCTGCTGGACGAGGGCCGGGGGGGCAGCGGCGGCTGTCTCGCCGCCCTGGGCGCCCTGCGCGCCGCCGACAGCCGCCTCGGCGTGATCGAGAAGGCGGCAGGGCTGGAGGACTCCAAGCTCAGCGAGCCGGAGCGACATCTGATGCAGCGCCGCGACGCGGCCCGGCAGAGCGGCAACTACCCGAAGGCGGACCGAATTCGGGATCAGCTCTTGGAGCTTGGCGTGGCGGTCGAGGACACCAGGGAAGGGACTCGCTGGCGCCGCCTCTGATGCCCGAGGTCCTCTACGGTCGCAACCCGGTGTTGGAGGCGCTGCGCGCTGGCCGCAGCCTGCGCCGGCTGCTGCTGCTCCCAGGCTTGGAGCCAGACCGGCGCCTGGAGGAGGTGCTGCGGCGCGCCGATAGCGCGGGGGTGAAGGCCGAGGTCGCCTCCCGCTCCCAGCTCAACGACGTCTCCCACAGCCTTCACCATCAGGGGCTGGCCGCCTACTTCGACCGGCGTCAGCTCCCAAACCGTGAGGCGCTGCGGCTCCAGGTGGGGGCCGCCCCGCCCGGCTGGCCACCACTGTTCATCTGCCTGGACGGGGTCCAGGACCCGCAGAACCTGGGAGCCCTGGCCCGCAGCGCCGAGGGGCTCGGCGCCTCGGCGCTGGTTCTCTCCCCCCACCGCAATGCACCCCTCTCGCCAGCCGCGGTGAAGGCCAGCGCCGGGGCCTTGGAACACCTCGAGGTGATCCGCGTGTCCAACTTGGTCCAGTCGCTGGAGGAGCTGAAGCAGCTCGGGCTCACCGTCCTTGGGCTGGCGCCCGAGGGTGAGCGAGCTGGGCACGAGGTCGACCTACGCGGGCCGCTGGCC
>JBOHUL010000087.1:0-4415 GCA_050734425.1 Candidatus Dormibacteria bacterium | reverse complement strand
GGTGGCGCGGAAGCGGCAGGCGCGCAGCAGGGCGTCCTCGATCTGGGCCAGCTGCAGCGCCGGGTCGCCCTGGGCCAGCCCCCGCTCCACCATCAGGAGCTCGGCGTAGTGGGCCCAGCCCTCGCCGAACCCCGGGCTCCAGAAGCAGCGGCGGATCTGGGAGGGGATTGCCAGCGAGTAGAGGAACTGGACGTGGTGGCCGGGGTAGACCTCGTGGACGCTGGTGTTCTTGAGGGTCGCCCGGTTGAGGTAGCGGAGCCACTCCTGCGTCTCCTCCTGGCTCCACCCCGGTTGGGGGGTGGTGACGTAGTAGAGGGCTGGCAGCGGCCTCGTTTCCAAGGGCCCCACCCCCTCGTAGGCGGCGCTGACCCAGGCGCTGAGGAAGCCGGGACTGGGCCGCACCTGGCAAGGGGGGCCGTCAGGGATGGGGACCTCGGCCCGCTCCTCCACGTAGCGGCGCAGCTGGGAGAGAAGGCCGTCGGCCCCCGGGATCAGGGTCCTCTCCGAGAAGCGGTCCTCCTCGACCTCGGTGCGGACCTCCGCGATGGACCGGCCCTGGAAGCTCTCCTGGAGCAGCCGCTCCCGCTCTCCCGCCAGCTGCAGAAGCTCCTCCTCCGCCTGCTGGCGCAGCTGGGACACAGTGCGCTGCAGTCCCTCCTGATAGAGCAGCATTCGCACGAGTCCGTCCTCGCCGAGGGCCAGGCCCGGGGCGTCGCCGCGTCGGTGCCCCAGCTCCGTGCGGATCCGCCCCAGGGCGTCCCTTCCCTGGGACAGCGCCTGCTCCAGGCGGCGGCCCAGGCCCTGGTCGTCCACCTCGGACCCCAACGTGGGCACGTCCTGGTCCAGAAAGGTGAGCTGCCCGTCGATGCCCTGGAGCGCGAGTTCTATCAGCGGCTCCGCAAGCTCCCCGTCCAGGGTCGTCAGCGCCTCCTCGGTCCACTCCCTCGCCTGCTCCAGCTGGCGGCAGAGCCCCTCCAGGCGCTCCGGCAACGGGGCGTAGTCGCGGAGGAGGTAGCCGCCCACCTCCAGTGGCGAGTCGCCCTGGAGCAGGGTGGTGGGGTCGCGGAAGGGACGGCGGCGGACCTGGAGCTCAAAGAGCTCCGATTGGATCAGGCTCGAGGCCGTCTCCAGATCCAGCCTCAGGTCCCTGTCCCGGACTCGGACCGGATCGGGGGCGCTCCGCTGGAGCCGCTCCAGGCGCTCCTCCCGATCGTGGTGGGATTCGGCCCCGGCGGCTCCCACCAGCCCGTCCTTGGAGTGATCCCCGTTGGCCCGGGCGATCCCGGGATGGGCTTGGAACTGGTCCTGGAGCACCCGCTCCAGGAACTGGGTGACCGCCTCCGAGGAGGCCTCCTCGGAGGCGGCCTCAGCCAACCGCCCGGTCCACTTCCGGGGTCGGCTCACCCAGGCTCTCCAGAGCCTGGATCGCGGCCTCCGCCACGCCCTCCGCGGTCAGGCCGTACTCGGCCAGGAGCTCGTTCTGGGCCCCGTGGGGCAGGAAGCGGTCCGGCAGCGCCACCTGCCGCAGCGGCCTGACCAGCCCCCGCTCCGAGAGGAACTCCATCACCGAGGCCCCCAGCCCCCCCCTTCTGGTGTTGTCCTCCACCGTGACCAGGGCCCGGTGGGCGCGGGCCCACTCCTCGAGTCGGTGGTCGGTGGGCTTGATGAAGCGGGCGTTGACCACCGAGCTGGAGATGCCGTCGCTCTGGAGCAGGTTGGCGGCGTTGAGCGCGACCTGGACCATCTTGCCCGAGGCGCATAGCAGCACCTCCCGGCCCCCCTCGCGCAGAAGATCCCAGCTCAGCGAGCTGAGGGGGGCAACGTCGACCACGTTCTCCGCCACCGCCCCTCTCGGGTAGCGGATGGAGAAGGGACCCTGGTGGTCGACGGCGGTCGCCAAAAGCCGCCCCAGCTCGGCGGCGTCCTTGGGGGTCGAGACCACCATGTTGGGCACCAGCCGCAGGTAGCTCATGTCGAACATCCCGTGGTGGGAGCTGCCGTCGGGGCCGGTGACGCCGCTGCGGTCCAGGACGAAGGTGACCGGCAGGTTGTGAAGCCCGACGTCGCAGACCACCTGGTCAAAGGCCCGTTGAAGAAAGGTGGAATAGATGCAGACCACGGGGTGCATCCCGCCCATGGCCAGGCCCGCGGCGAAGGTGACTGCGTGCTGCTCGGCGATGCCGACGTCGTAGAAGCGGTCGGGGTAGCGGGCCATGAACTTGAGCAGGCCCGTGCTGGAGGCCATCGCGGCGGTGATCGCCACCAGACGGGGGTCACGCTCCGCCAGCTGCAGCAACGCCTCCTCGAAGACCTCGGTGTAGGTGGTCCGGCGCTGACCCGTGGGCCTGCCGGTGGAGACGTCGAAGGGGGGCGGTCCGTGGAACTTGTCGACCTCGTCGGCCTCGGCGGGGTGGAAGCCGTGGCCCTTGTCGGTGACCACGTGGACCACGACCGGGCCCGGCAGCTCCTTGGCCAGGCGCAGGGCGGCCTCGACCGAGTGCAGGTCGTGGCCGTCGATCGGCCCCGAGTACTTGATCCCCAGGTCCTCGAAGAAGACGTGGGGGGCTACCAGCTGCTTGACCCCGGTCTTGAGCCTTCTGGCCATCTCGTGGGCCGGCTCGCCCACCGCCGGGATGGCGCTCAAGAACCCGCCGATGCCCGACTTGGCCGCCTCGTAGCGGGGGTCGAGGCGGAGGCGTGCGAAGTGGTCGGCGAGCCCGCCGACCGTGGGGGCGTAGGAGCGGCCATTGTCGTTCAGGATGATGGTCAAATCGGGGCGCAGGGCCCCGATGTTGTTCAGCGCCTCGTAGGCCATGCCCCCGGTGAGCGAGCCGTCCCCCACCACCACCACCACCCGGCCTCTCTCGGCCTTGCGGCGCTTGGCCTGAGCCAGGCCCAGGGCGTAGCTGAGCCCGGTGGAGGCGTGACTGTTCTCCACCAGGTCGTGCTCCGACTCCTGGCGGTTGGGGTAGCCGGAGAGACCGCCCGCCTGGCGCAGGGTCGAGAACTGGTCGGCCCTTCCGGTCAGGATCTTGTGCACGTAGGCCTGGTGGCCGGTGTCGAAGACGATCTTGTCGCGGGGGCTCTCATAGGTGCGGTGGATGGCCAGGGTCAGCTCCACCACCCCGAGGTTGGGTCCAAGGTGGCCGCCGGTGACCGACACCTTCTCAACCAGGAAGTCGCGGATCTCCTGGGCCAGCTGGCGGCACTCGTCCAGGGTGAGCAGGCGGCAGTCCGCGGCACAATGGACACGCGAGAGCACCGAGCGCGGCGCCAGAGGGGCCTCCCCGCTCGGAGCTGGCATGCCGGGATTATAGGTCGGGGCTGAGTTCGGACAACCCGGAGCATCGGCGCCGGGAGCCCGAGCCCCAACGACCGGTCGCGGCCGAGGCGAGGGGTTGGACTCCGACCACTCCCTTCGCTGCTCCCGGGGTTGGGCCGAGGCGCGGTGCCCCACCCTGAGGGCGGCTCAGGCATCATGTGCCCGTGTTCGCTCTGCGGCGGTCCCGGACCGCCAGGCTCGGCGGCCCGCCCCCGGTATCCGCGACGACTCCTTGGTGAACGAGCCCCGCCGCCGCCGCCGCAGCGCGCCCGAACCGGCGCCGGCCGAGGCCGCCACCGCGCCCGCTCCCAGCTCCTGGGGTCAGCTCCTGGGCTGGGTCCTGGTGGCGGTGGCGGCGGTCTCTCTCGTGGTCCAGATCCTGGCCCTTGTGGCCCTGGGCAGCGCCATCGCCCACCTGGGCGCCCCCCAGGGCCCGCTGGAGTTCGCCCTGGCCTTCATCGGGGCCGTGGTCGGTCTGGGAGCGGACCTCCTGATCATCCATGGCGCCATGACCCTGGCCCGGCCCCAGAGCTCGCTAGGCGGCCCCACCCAGCGCGTCTTCTGGGGGCTGGGGTTAGAGCTGGTGGCGGCGGCCATGGTCGGGCTCCTTGCGAGTTCTTGGGGGTTCGCTGCCATCTACGTGGTCCTCCTCTGCCTGCTGGCCTATCTCTGGCAGCGGGTCCGCCCTCCGGCCCTGGCCCGGCCCGCGGCCCGCCACCCCGGCCCCGAGGCCCTCGAGCCCGGCCCGGCGCCAGCGCCTGAGCGGTTCTCTCTGCCTTGGGTCGGCTCCGCCCCGCCGCCACCGTCCAGCGAGCGCAGGGGAGGGCAGGATCGCCCGGCCCGGGGGGCTCCCACCGGCCCCACCGGGGGAAGGGGGTCGCGGCCCTGATCCAGACCTCGGAGCCGCCCTCCCCGGGGCCGGCCAAGCTCAGGGTCACCTGGGGGGTGCCCCAGATGGCCCTGGGGCTGCTGCTGGCCATCCCCGGGGTGGCCGCCGCCTACCTAATCCCCACCGCCGTGGTCTTGGGCCTGCACCAGGCCGGGGTGGTCCGAGCCCTCAAGGGGCCCGCCTGGGCCCCGATCGAGCCCTACT
>JBOHUL010000086.1:0-23125 GCA_050734425.1 Candidatus Dormibacteria bacterium | reverse complement strand
ACTGCGGCCCCCTCGCCCCCCGGCGCTGAGTCAGCCAGAACCCGACCTCCCGCCCTCTCTGCACAAAGGGCACCCGAGCCCGGCTTCGCCGGGGATCTCTGTCGCGCGCAACCGTCCGCGGTCATTCTCGCGCACTGAACCGCGACTCTGCTGTCAATTGCGGTCACGGATCCGTCAGTCGGGGGAGCTGCAGCGGTAACGAGATCGTCAGTCGGGCTCGCCCGGTTGCGCCAGGAGCGGCCGGCTCAGGTGCGCAGAAATTGGGAGAAGTCGGTCGTGTCGATGGCGCGCGCGTAGGCCGCGCCACTCTCCTCGAACTCCAGGGCGGCCTCGTAGACAAAGGAGTAGACGTCCTTGAACTGGGAAGACTTGAGGCCCCTGAGCTCCAGTTCCTGCCCCAGGGCCCTGTCCCCCTCGATCTCAGAACGAAGCCTGCGGGCCGCCGCCAAGAGCGCGCTAAGGATCCGGACCTCAGCTGCGTACTCCTCCACCAGTGAGGGTTCGGCCTCGTTCTCCTCCAGCTCCAGGAGCTTGCGCTGCAGCTCCCGGATCTCCTCCTCGTACTCCGACTCCTCGACCTCTGGCATGGGGTACTTCCGCGAAAGAGGGCTTGCTTCAGTGGATCAGGTAGGAGGTCGAGATCAAGGGGGCGATGAGGATGGCGATGATGTTGACCACCTTGATCATGGGGTTGATCGCCGGGCCGGCGGTGTCCTTGTAGGGGTCGCCGACGGTGTCGCCGGTCACGGCGGCGGCGTGGGTGTCGGTCCCCTTGCCGCCGAAATGCCCCTCCTCGATGTACTTCTTGGCGTTGTCCCAGGCGCCGCCGCCACTGGTCATCTGCAGGGCGATGAAGAGCCCGACCACGATGGTGCCGATCAAGAAGCCCCCCAGGGCCACCGGGCCCAGGATGAAGCCCACCAGGATCGGGCCCACCACCGGGATCAGGCCGGGGATGATCATCTCCCGCTGGGCCGCCCGGGTGACGATGGCGACGCAGCGGCCGTAGAGGGGCCTGCCGGTCCCCTCCATGATTCCCTCGATCTCCTTGAACTGGCGGCGGACCTCGTCCACCACCCCGCCCGCGGCCCGGCCCACTGCCAGCATCGAGAGTGAGGCGAAGAGGACCGGCAGCATGCCGCCGAAGAGAAGTCCCACGATCACCCGAGGGTTGCTGAGCGAGAAGTCCAGGTGGTGGTGCCCCAGGGTCAGCGTGTAGCCGGCGAAGAGAACCAGCGCCGCCAGGGCGGCGGAGCCGATGGCGTAGCCCTTGGTCACGGCCTTGGTGGTGTTGCCGACAGCGTCCAGGGGATCGGTGATGCTCCTCACCGACTCTGGCAGGTCCGCCATCTCGGCGATGCCGCCGGCGTTGTCGGTGATGGGTCCGTAGGCGTCGATCGCGACCACGATCCCCACCATGCTGAGCAGGGCCATGGCGGCGACGGCGATCCCGTAGAGCCCGGCCAAAGCGAAGGCGCCCAAGATCCCCACCCCGATGATGAAGACGACCGGCGCCGCCGCCTCCAGCCCCACCGCCAGCCCGGCGATGATGTTGGTGGCGTGACCGGTCTGGGAGGCTCTCGCCACCAGCTTGACCGGGTTGAACTGGCTCCCCGTGAAGTATTCGGTGATGACCACGATGCCGATGGTGATCCCGATCCCGATCAGCCCCGACCAGAAGAGGTTGATCACGGGATGGCCCAGGACTTGGGTTGAGATGCCTCCATTGGCGCTAAGGGCCAAAGTGACGCCGAGGAAGCCCAGGGCGGCGATGACTCCCGCTGCCACCAGCCCCCGGTAGAGCGCCCCCATGATCCAGCCGCCCTTGCCGATATGGACGAAGAAGGTGCCCAGAATCGAGGCCACGATGCTGATCGCGCCCAGGAGCAGGGGGTAGACGGTGAGCGCAAAGCTGTGGAACTCGAGGCTGCCCAAGAGCATCGCGGCGATGGCAGTGACGGCGTAGGTCTCGAAGAGGTCGGCCGCCATCCCGGCGCAGTCGCCGACGTTGTCGCCAACGTTGTCGGCGATCACCGCCGGGTTGCGGGGGTCGTCCTCGGGGATCCCCGCCTCGATCTTGCCCACCAGGTCGGCGCCGACGTCGGCCGCCTTGGTGTAGATGCCGCCGCCCAGGCGGGCGAAGACGGAGATCAAAGAGGCCCCGAAGGCCAGCCCGACGATGGCGGTGGGCTGGTCCAGGATCCAAAAGGCGATGGTCACGCCCAGAAGCCCGAATCCGACCACGAAGAAGCCGGTCACGGCGCCGCCGTTGAAGGCCACCCGCAGCGCCTGGCCCAGCCCGCTGCGGGCGGCCTCGGCGGTCCGGTAGTTGCTCCTCACCGAGACGTTCATGCCGACGTAGCCGGCACTGGCGGAGAGGCAGGCCCCGAAGAGGAAGAGGAGCGAGGTCTTCCAGCCCAGAGCGGAGTTGATGAAGCCCCCCAAAAAGAGCAGGAAGGCGATCACCACCCCGATCGCCCCGATGATCAGGTACTGGCGGTTGAGGTAGGCACTGGCACCCTCGCGGATGGCCTGGCCGATCTCCTGCATCCGCTCGTTGCCGGGGGGGCGGCGCATCACCCACCAGGCCAAGACAGCCCCGAAGGCCAGCGCCAGCAGGCCAGCCAGCAGCACCGGGATCAGCACGGTTCGCGTCACGGGGGGGTGGTCCTCCAGCCGGCGCGCCCCGGCCTGTTGCCAAGGGATGTGGCGCGCTACCCGGCCTCAGCGCAGCGCCGCACCTGACCTGGGTCAGCCGGATTATATCGGCGCAACTGCACGGGCCAGCAAGCCCAGGGCGCCGGGCCGAGGTGCCCGCGAGGGGCCGGCCCGGGATGCGGGCCCCTCGAGACCGGTCCGTCGATGGGGGATCATGGGCCTCTGGGGCGGGCAGGGAGGTGGTGTGCCGAGCTGGATCCTGGCGGTGGGCGATGAGCTCCTCTCCGGCCATGTGGCCGACGGCAACTCGCACTGGCTGGCACGGCGCCTGAGGCGGACGCCGCATCCCGTAACCAGGATCGTGGTGGTCCCGGACGAGATCGGCCCGATTGCCAGTGAGCTGATGTCGGCGGCAGCCGGTCCGGCGGAGCGGGTCTTCTGCTGCGGTGGTCTCGGACCGACCCCCGACGACCGCACCATGGCTGGGGTTGCCCGCTTTCTGGAGGTGGAGCTGGTCCAGGACGAGGCGGTGCTGGAGCGGATCCGTGCCCGCGCCCGCCTGCGCTTCGAGCAGGGCCGCGCCCAGAGCCCCGACCCCAACCCCGGGACTCTGAAGATGGCGCTAATCCCCAAGAGCGCCGAGGTCCTGCCCAACCCGGTGGGGGGGGCGCCGCCCCTGCTGGTCCCGCTCGAGGGCGGTGCTCCGGCTCGCTGGCTCTTCGTGCTCCCGGGCGTGCCGGCGGAGCTGCAGGCGATCTTCCAGCAGGTGATCGAGCCCCACTACCTCGCCGGCGGAGGAGGTCGGAGCTATCGCGAGCAGTACTTCGCGCCCGTCCCCGAGTCCCGCTTCTTCCCGGCTTTGACCGAGCTGGAACTAACCCATCCCGGGGTGCGCTTCGGCTCCTATCCCCAGCCACAGGGCGGGGTGATCATCCGCGCCAGCGCCATCGGCGAGGAGGCGCTGGGGGCGGCCTTCCTCGAGTTGCGGCGGCTCTTCCCCGAGGCGTTCTCCGACTAGCGCGCGGCCCGGTGCGTCTCGAAGCAGTTGCTGCAGTAGACGGGCCGGTCGTACTTGGGCTGGAAGGGGACCTGGGTCATGGTCCCGCAGTCGGCGCAGACCACGTCGTACAGCTGGCGTGGCGGCCTAGGGGAGCTGCTGGGGTACCCGTTGCCCTGGCGCGCGGCCTTGGCCAGTTGGCGGCAGGGCTGGCAGCGGCTGGGTTGGTTGACCAGGCCCTTGGACTGGTAGAACTGCTGCTCCCCAGCGGTGAAGACGAATTCCGAGCCGCACTCGCGGCAAGTCAGGGTTACGTCGGCGAGGCTCAATCCGAGCATCCTCCACATCGCGTTCTGGCCAGGACTGCTCGGTCGTGCCTTGTGTCGCCGCCCGGGACTTCGTCTGGCGGCGGCAACTATAGCAAAGCTGAGAGGAATTTGGGTCCCCTTTCGCGACAACCCCAGTCAGAAGGTGAAGAGGTCGATCCCGCCGGTGACCGGTAGCGCCACCCCGGTGATGTACCCCGCTTCCGGGCTGGCCAGAAAGCAGATGGCGTGGGCCACGTCATCCGGGCTGCCGGCCGTGCGCATGGCCGTGCGTAGAACCATTCGCTCGCGCATCGCCGGGGTCCCGGTGTTGAAGGCCTCGGTGGCGATCACGCCGGGGACGATGGCGTTGCTGGTGATCCCATGGCGCGCGCCCTCCAGGGCGGCGGTGCGCATCAGTCCCAGCAGGCCCGCCTTGGTCGCGCTGTAGCTGGCCTGGCCGAAGCCGCCCTGGGTCCCTGCCACCGAGGACATGTAGATGAGCCGGCCGAAGCCACCCTCGCGCAGGTGGGGCCAGGCGGCGCGGGTGCAGTTGAAGGCGCCGGTCAGATTGACCCTCACGTCGCGCTCCCAGAGCTCCGGCGACTGGTCCCCCAGCTGCCCGAGGTGGTCCAGGGTGCCGGCGTTGTTGATCAGGATGTCGATCCCCCCGAACTCCTTGGCCACCTGGGCCACCACCTCCGCCACCTGGGCGCGGTCGGTGACGTCCAGCTGCAGCGCCTTGGAGCGCCGCCCCAGCCGGCGGATCTCCTCGGCCGTGCGCTCGGTGTAGACCACCTGCTCCTCCGCCATCACCTGATTGAGGACGCTCTGGCTGCGGCCGGCAACCTGGTTCAGGCCCGGGTCGGACTCCAGCAGGATGTCGGTGACGACCACGTCCGCCCCGGCCCGGGCCAGGGCCAGGCTGTCGGCCCGGCCCAGGCCCCTGGAGCCGCCTGTCACCAGCGCCACCTTGCCCGTGAGCTCGAACATCCTGCCTGCCAACTCTGATAGCCGAGGGCGGGTTGAGGCAAGTTGGGCTAGGGTCCCGCCCCGCCAGCCCGATGCACGAGGGCTCCCTGAGCGCTTGGGGCTACGATGCGGGCAGCGGTGGCTCCCGGGAGCCGCCGGACCACGCAAGTCGGGGCAGGACCCCAGGAGCTGCAGCGCTGACCCACGTCACCCCGCTTCTCCGCCGTCCCCTTGGCCGCGGCATCGCCGCCTCGGTGCTGGCGCTGCTGGGCGCGGCTCTCTTCTCCGGCTGCGGTGCACCTGACAACGGCGTGAGCCACGAGAAGGGCCCCAAGATCATCCAGGCCGCGGGCAAGGCACTGGCGTCGGCGAAGAGCTTCCAGGTGCGGGAGACCCTCAACGGCTCCCAGGGATCCGAGACCTTGACCTTCGACGCCCAAGGTTCCAACGAGGGCCGCGGCACCTTCACCGCCAAGGGCCTCTCCTTCGAGGCCGAGGAGCTGGGCGGGGTCGACTACTTCCGCAGCCCCAACCTCTGGAGCGAGGTGGGGGGCAGCAGTCTGCAGCAGGCCATCGGTGGGGGATGGGTCTACATCGCCTCCGACAGCCCCACCGCCGCCGAGCTGACCCAGGCCTTCGCCGGGCTCACCAACGCCAAGGGGCTCGCCAACCAGCTGACGGCGGCGGCCAAGGGTTCCAAGCGAGAGGGGAGGAGCCGCGTCGCCGGGCAGCCGGTGGTGGCGGTCGCCGAGCCGAAGGCGGGCACGGTCTACGTCGCGGCCCAGGGCCCCGCCTATCCCCTGCGCTGGGACCACGGCGCCCAAGGCACCGCCAGCTTCGGCGACTTTGGCAAGCGCTTCCAGCTGCAGAAGCCCAAGCACGCTCTCAGCCTCCAGGCCCTGGCGGGCGGCTGAGGCCCCACGGACTTCGGCATGGACGGGGGTCGGCTGCTCGCCTTCGCCGCCCTCTCCCTGGCGATCATCGTCTTCCCCGGTCCCAGCGTCCTCTTCATCGTCAGTCGGGCAGTCTCCCTGGGGCGCCGCTCGGCGCTGATCACGGTGGTGGGGAACGCCATGGGGGAGTTCCTCCAGGTGGGGGTGGTGGCGATCGGGATGGGGGCCGTGCTGCAGAGATCGGCCCTCATCTTCACCGTGGTCAAGCTGGCGGGGGCCGCGTACCTTCTGTACCTGGCTCTTGTCACCTGGCGCCATCGCGGCCGAGTCACCGCCGACCCGGACCGGCATGGTGGGGGCCAGAGGACCGGGCGGACCCTGCTGCAGGGGGCGGTGGTGGGGGCCACCAACCCCAAGACCATGGTCTATTTCGCCGCCGTGCTGCCCGAGTTCGTCCAACCTTCTTTGGGCCATGTCCCCCTGCAGCTGCTCCTGCTGGGTCTTATCTGGCTCGCGATCGCCCTCGTCTCCGACAGCGCCTGGGGCGTCCTGGCCGGGGCCGGCCGCGCCTGGCTCGGGCAACGGCCGAGGCTGCTGCGGCGAGCCCAGGGGGCCAGCGCCCTGGTCATGCTCGCCCTGGGCGCGGGTCTGGCCGCCACCAGTCGCAGCAGCTGACGCCCTGGTGAGCCCAGCGCTCATCCCTTCGCTCCGCAGGAGACCAGACCCAGCTCCGGTTGGTCATGACCGCGGCAGCCCGATCCGGCCGACGGCTCGACGTGGCCGAATGCGGGTGTAGCCTCAGATGGTGCCCTCCAAGTGGCGAATCTTCAGAGGGGATCGGGGGAGCCGGGTCCTGCTCACTGTGGCGATCCTGGTCTTCGGCTACCTGGCGACCGTCGTGATCGGCGTCGGCCTGTGAGACGGAACTGGGGAAGCTGCGGCGTCCCCGGTCACAGGCCGCTGAGATCAGCCTGGGCGCTTCGCCTCGGAGCCGTCGCCAGCGCCCCGCGGAACTGGACCAGGATCAGAGGCGCAGGCCGAGGTGCGCCCGGGCGATCACCAGCCGCTGGATCTCCGCCGTCCCCTCCCAGATCTGGTAGATCTTGGCGTCCCGGAGCCAGCGCTCGACCGGGTACTCCTTGATGTAGCCGTAGCCGCCCAGTACCTGGACGGCCTCGGTAGTGACCCTCATGGCGACGTCTCCCGCCTTCAGCTTGGCCATGCTCCCCTCGGCCCGGCTCATGCTCTTGCCCGTGGTGGCGAGCCAGCCGGCGCGCCAGGCCAGCAGGCGGGCGGCGTCGATCTCGGTCGCCATGTCCGCCAGCTTGAAGGCGATGGCCTGGTGCTCGGCGATGGCCCGGCCGAACTGGCGCCGCTCCAGGGCATAGTCGCGGGCGAACTCGAATGCCGCCCGGGCTATCCCCACCGCCTCCGCCGCGATCGCGGGCCGGGTCACCTCCAGCATGGTCATGGCTCCGGCGGCCCCCGGTCCCTGGCTCTCGCCGCCGGCGCTGTAGCCCAGGCGCGCGTCCTCCGCGACGAAGCAGTCCTGGAGCACCACCTGGGCGGTGTGGGAGGCTCTCACCCCGAGCTTGCGCTCCTTGCGTCCCTGACTCATGCCCGGGTTGCCCTTCTCGACCACGAACCCGGTGATGCCGGCGGGACCAAGGCTGCGGTCCAGGGTGGCGAAGACCACCTGGACCTCGGCGATGCCGCCGTTGGTGCAGAACTGCTTGGTGCCGTTGAGGACGTAGCCGCCCTCGACCTTGGTCGCCGTCGTGCGCAGGGAGAGGGAGTCCGAGCCCGACTCGGGCTCTGTCAGGCCCATGGCCCCGAGGCGGACCCTTTCCGGGTCGCAGATGACTTCGAGGTAGCGCCGCTTCTGCTCCTCGGTGCCCATGGCCAGGATCCCGGCTCCTGCCAGGGAGCTGGCGGAGATGCTGACCGCTATCCCGGCGTCGCCCCAGGCCAGCTCCTCCAGCACCAGCAGCTGAGTCAGGGGATCCAGGCCGCCGCCGCCATATGCCGTGGGAAGCGCCGATCCTGCTCCCAGACCCAGGGCCTGCGCCCGCCGGATCAGCTCCCACGGGGTCTCCTCGAGTTCGTCGAAGTGGGCGGCCGCAGGCCGGATCTCCTCCTCGGCGAAGCGGTGCGCCAGGGCCCGGATCTGCTCCTGCTCGGCGCTCAGGCTGAAGTCCACCTGGGCTGTCTCCCCTAGGTGAGCCTTCGGAGCCTGACCTGGGCCCGGGTCAGGACCTTCTCCCCATCCGGCAGCCGAGCGTCGATGGCCACCGACAGCGACTCGCCCGCACCGGTCTCGGCCCGCCCCTGGAAGCTCACCTCCTCGCCCGCCGGCACCGGAGCCGAGAAGCGGCACTGGAGCTTCTCGACGAAGTGGCCCTCCCCGGCCCAGGTCTCGACATGGGCTGCCGCGGAGCCCAGGGTCAGCATCCCGTGGGCGATCGTGCCCGGGAGCCCGGCTTGGCGGGCGTAGTTGGGATCGAGGTGCACTGGGTTGTGGTCGCCGGACGCGTCGGCGTAAGCCTGGATCACCGTCTGGGTCAGGGTCCGCCGCCACGGCTCGGGCCCGGACCCGAGCTCGGACGACGACCGTTCCTTCGGGTCGTCTCGCTTCACGCGGGCAGCCCCCGGATCACGAAGAGAGTGCGCGAGGTGGCGACCACGGCCCCCTCCGGATCCCGGCCCTGGGTGAGGAAGTCGAGGAACACCATTCCGCTCCGGGCCTCCAGGCGGCGGATCTCGCCTCTCGGCCTGATCCGCTCTCCGAACCGCACCGGCCGGCCGAAGCTGAACTCCTGCTCACCGTGCAGCAGATGCTGCAGGTCGAGCGCCAGCTCCGTATCCGAGAAGAGCAGTGGCACCACCGGCCAGAGCAGGTAGACCGCGGCGAAGCAGCCGAGTGGCCGTGGGAGTCGCCGAGCCAGATCGGGCTCAACTCCGACCGAGAGGGCATAGGCGAGGTGGCGCTCGCGGTCCACCTCCTGCTCCTCCGCCTCATAGCTGCGGCCCTGGAAGTCTGGGCTGGTCTCCATCACGCTCAAGAATAGGTGGACGGAACCGCGGGCCTTGACGCTGCTGGCCGGCGCTGGGTGCTTCGGGCGAGGGTGCGTGCTGGCACCCGCAGCGTCGCGATCATGACCCGCGGCCCCGTGATCGCGCAGTCGCCCAAACGGGATGCCGGCGAGCATGGATGATGGACGCACTCCAGGGGGCCTCGGCGACTGGGCAGTGCCTTGGACCGCACTCGGGCGGCACCGGCTGGGCCGCTTTGGGTTTGGCTCCTGGCCGCGGCGTCCAGCCTGGGAGTCGCGATTGGGCTACCACTGCCGCGTCTCCTGACTTTGACAGCCGCGCGAGCCCTCTGATAGGGTGCCCGGCAGTGCGCCACTTGAGGGAGTCGGCGCTCGGACCCTGACACTTATTCCGCATTAGAGGCAGATGGGGGAGAGCCCTGCCTGGTCGCGATCGCCGTCTTGCCCATGCCGCCGTCCTGGTGGTCGCCGCCGCGCTCTTGGTGGGGGGTTGGATCACCGCGTCTCGCGATGGGGCCCAGCCGGTCTCCACCTCGGCCTCGGTCTGGCCCGGGCCTTCCAGCGCCATGGCCGGCCAGTACTACGACAAGCCGGCGGCGGTCCCGGGGTCGATCCAGGTGCTGCCCGCCCCGGTGGTGAGTGTCCCCCAAGGAGCCACCCTGGCCACCCTGGCGAGCAGATACCAGACCTCTCCCCAGGAGTTGCTCTGGGCCAACCGCCTAACCGCGTCCGCCACGGTCGAGCCGGGGGAGGAACTGTTGATCCCCCCGGCCGGGCCCACGGTCTTGGTGCGGGTGCTGTCGGGCGAGACCCTGACCACCTTCGCCGAGCGCTTTCGGGTCAGTCCCGCGGTCGTGCTCAACTACAACTCGCTCCGGTCGGGCACCACTCTCGCCGCCAACAGCTTCCTCCTGATGCCCAGCGCCGCGTCACCCACCTCGCTCCCGACCCAAGACTTCGAGCCCTTGACGGTGGGGATCCCTGACGTGGTGCCTACCGCCCCTGAGGCCAAGAACCCCTACCCCTTTGGTCAGTGCACCTACTGGGTCGCGAGCCAGCGCTACGTTCCCTGGCTGGGCAACGCGGTGGCCTGGTGGCTCCTGGCTCAGGGTTTCGGCTACCCCGAAGGCCAGGTGCCGCTGGTGGGGGCGATCGCGGTCTTTGACAACGGCTACGACGGCCACGTGGGCTTTGTGACCAAGGTGCTGCCCAACGGCGGCTGGGTCCAGTCGGAGATGAACGTGGACGGCCTGGGGGTGGAGGACAGCCGCACGATCCAGCCGGGGCTCAACTACTTCGTCGGGTTCATCTACTGAGATTGGCGCGCCGCTCTCCTGCTCTCAAGCGAGAGGCGCAAGTCGTCGCCACCGGACCGGGGCTGGTGAACCCCCGGCGCGCTCCTGGCGGCCATGACTGTGATTCCGGCCGTGCCGACTCTCCGGGAGGCTAGGCAGAGCCGCCGGTCGAGCTCAAGGGGCCGGTGGGCTTTCAGTGGGGGTCGAGGATGACGACCGGGATCTGGCGGCTGGTCTTGGCCTCGTAGTCGGCAAAGCCGGGGTAGTCCCGCTTCTGGGTGGTCCAGATCGGATCACGCTCCTCTGTGCCGGCGGTGCGGGCGCGGAAGCTGCGGGTCTCAGTCCCGATCTCCGCTGTGACCGCCGGGTTGGCGACCAGGTTGTGGTACCAATCGGGATGGGTGGGCGCGCCGGCCTTGGAGGCGAAAACGGCGACGGTCCCATCAGCCAGCGCCTGGTACATGACTGGGTGGATCCGTTCCTGCCCACTGCGCGCGCCCGTGGTGTGCAGCAGCAGCAGGGGGGCGCCTTCGAAGTTGCCGCCGACCTTCCCCGAGTTGGCGCGGAATTCGCTGATGATCTTGGTGTTCCAGTCGTCCATTCTCTGCTCCCTCCGATGCACTTGGCGGC
Organism: Candidatus Dormibacteria bacterium; assembly: GCA_050734425.1. Classification (GTDB taxonomy): domain Bacteria; phylum Chloroflexota; class Dormibacteria; order Aeolococcales; family Bog-877; genus Bog-877. Next base: position 12,322 of record JBOHUL010000086.1, on the reverse strand, counting down.
GGTTCGCAGCCCGCGGCGTCGGCCCTTCCAGCGCAGACGTCGACGGGCGTGCGACTCACGCCCTACTGACTCACGTTGCACTCTGCGGTGGGCGCGAGGCGCCCCTCGGTCGATCCGCTCCCCTCAGGATATTCGCACCGATCAGGGAAGGGGTGCCAGTGGCCGAGGCGGCCAGGGGCGGCTCGCCCTCCGGATCCCGCTCTGCGAGGGCGCAGGCCGCGCTTCCTCAATTCGCCCGGCCCAGCGAGATTGCCCATACGCTGCTGGAGATGGCAGCTGCCACCCGCTGGCTCCGAAGTTCGCCAAGCGAGGTCCAGTTCCCGCCCAGCGTGCTCCGCGAGTACGCGCTCCTGGCCGACGGTGAGCGAGGGGCTCTGGTGGGACCCCGGGGCGAGGTCGCCTGGACGTGCGCCCCGAGTTGGGATTCTGCTGCCGTCTTCTCCGGTCTGCTGGGTGGCAACGGCACCTATGCGGTGACGCCGACCGAGCTGCGGGCCGTCTGGGGCGGATACTACGAACCGGGGTCTTTGATCTGGGTCGAGCGCTGGATCACCACCCACGCGATCATCGAGTGCCGCGAGGCGCTCGCCCTCCCCTCAGACCCGCACACGGCCGTGGTCCTGCGCCGCCTGCGCGCGATCCAAGGGGACGCCGTCCTGATGGCCGATCTGTGGCCGCGGGCAGACTTCGGGCGCCACCCGATGAGAGATCTGCGGCGCCGGGGGGGCCGCTGGAGCGCGCGCAGCGGGTCACTCTGGCTGCGCTGGTCCGGCGCCTCCCGGGCGCTGCGCTCAGAGGACGGCCTCAGGGCCGCCTTCCGCCTGGCCCCCGGGCAGCACCACGACCTGGTGCTGGAGATCTCAGATCGCGCCTTCAAGGACGGACCCCCGGACGCCGACCGGACCTGGCAGCAGACCGAGGCGGCCTGGAGCGAGGCGGTCCCGCGGCTGGACGCCTGCCTCAACTCCCGTCAGGCCGGCCACGCCTATGCGGTGCTCCACGGCCTGACCACCCGAGCCGGGGGCACGGTCGGGGCGGCCACCACCTCACTGCCGGAGCGGGCCGAATCCGGTCGCGACTACGACTACCGCTACGCCTGGATCCGGGACCAGTGCTATGTGGGCCAGGCGCTCGCCGGCTGTGGCCCCCCCGCCCAGGGGCTGGGCCCACTTCCGGCTGATCTGCGTCGCCGGCCTGAGGCGAATTGCCCTGCAGGCCTCGGCGGCCCAGGCGGCCAGATGGAGCGCGCTGGTCGACCGGCTTCTGAACTCGGCCGCCTCGGACTGCCTGCATCCTGACGGCCGCTGGCAGCGGTCGCCGGACGATCCCCGGGTCGACGCCTCCTTGCTCCTGCCGGCGATCCGGGGAGCCCTCCCCAGCTCCGACCCCCGGTCCCCGGCCACCCTGGACGCGGTCAACCGGGAGCTGGTCCGGGACGGCTACGCCTACCGCTACCGGCCGGACGAGCGCCCGCTGGGCGAGGCCGAGGGGTCGTTCCTGCTCTTCGGCTTCGTGATGGCCCTGGCGATGCACGCTCAGGGCGAGGAGGTCGAGGCCCGGGGGTGGTTGGAACGCAGCAGCGCCGCCACCGGTCCTCCCGGTCTGTTCACCGAGGAGTACGACGCCGGCGAGCGCCAGCTGCGGGGCAACCTGCCCCAGGCCTTCGTCCACGGCCTCCTGCTGGAGGCGTCGCACCGGCTGGCGGAAGATCGGCCGCCCGGCCCCTGACCAAAGTCGGTGGCCCGACCCGGGCGCTGGCCCGGCGATCCAGGCTCACCGATCGGGGGCCGGGTGGTTCCGCCTTCTGGGGGGCTGGCGCTGGCGCAGGTGCTCGAGTGGCGGTGGCCGGCCCGGGACCGGAGACGACTGGACGATCGAGGTGGTCGTCTGCCCCAGGGCCAGGAAGCGGTCGAGGATCCCCTCCAGGGCCTCGATCGCGGTGCTGTGGACCTTGATCAGGAAGCAGTCCTCGCCGGTGATGCGATGGCACTCCACCACCTCCCGGGTGGCTTTGGCCAGCTCGGCGATCTGGGGCAGCTGCCCCGGGGCCGGGCGGATGCGGACGAAGGCGGTGATCGGCAGGCCGACCGCCTCCGGGCTCACCTCCATCCGGTAGCCGGAGATGACCCCCAGCTGCTCCAGGCGCCGCACCCGCTCGGTGGTGGCGGGAGGTGACATCCGGATGGCCCGGGCCAGGCGGCTCATCGGGACTCTCGGGTCCCGCCCCAGCGCCTCCAGGATGCGGAGGTCGGTCTCGTCCAGGGCCTGGTAGGACACTTTCAACCTATTCCAGCCGGATAACCGCTAAATGACAGGGATTACCGGTAGATGGCCTTTGATATGGCATCAACTTTTGCCTGATCGCATTGCACCATACCAGGGTGCGAGCCACGCGCGTCCGATCGCAACGGCTGAGCCTGGAGGCGATCTCGCTCCGGCTCCCACCTCCCGCCTTCTTCATCAGTGCCGCCACCTTCCATTACCTCGGCCCGTCACTGGCGGTCTTGCTGTTCGCGGAGGTGGCTCCCTTGGGGGTCGCCTGGCTCCGGATCGTCAGCGCCGCTCTGGTCCTCTGCCTCTGGCGCCGGCCCTGGAGGCTGGTGGTCACCCTCGACCGGCGCCAGCTGGTTCTGCTTGTGGCCCTGGCGGTGGTGCTGGCGGTGATGAACGGCTGCTTCTATCTGGCCATCGCCCGGCTGCCGCTCAGCACCGTCGGGGCCATCGAGTTCCTGGGGCCGATTGCCCTGGCCACTCTGGGCACCCGAACCACCCGCAACTGGCTGGCGCTGCTGCTGGCGGTGGCCGGGGCCGCGGTCCTGCTCCAGGTCCGGGTGGAGGACCACCCCCTGGGCTTCGCCTTCGCCTTCGCCAACTGCTCACTCTTCGCCGCCTACGTGGTGCTCGGCCACCGGACCGCCGAGGACGGCGGCGCCGCCGGTGTCGACCGGCTGGCGCTGGCGCTGCTGCTGGCGGTCCCGGTCATCACCCTGCTGGGACTGCCCAGGGCCCTGCCTGCTCTGGGGCAATGGCGGCTGCTGGTGGCAGGGGTCGGGGTCGGGGTGTGCTCCTCGGTGATCCCCTACGTCCTGGACCAGCTGGCCATGGCCCGGCTCCCGCGCTCCACCTTCGCTTTGATGCTGACGCTATTGCCGGCCTGCGCCACCGTGATGGGCCTGCTGGTGCTGCACCAGGTCCCCCGGCCCCAGGATCTGGCCGGCGTCCTGCTCGTGATCGTCGGGCTGGCCCTCCATCGCGATTAGGGCCGCGGGCTCGCGCTGAAGTCGAGGGCTGGCCGGGGCTTAGATCGGCGAAGTTCGGAAGGAGCCCCTGGGAGGTGATCCCGGCGGGGGACTAGCGGATCGGGCCCGGGATTGGGGGCGCTAGCCGGCGAACCGGTAGCCGATACCCGGGACCGAGTGGATGTAGGAGGGGCGGTCGGCGGAGGGCTCGATCTTGCGCCGGAGCCGGTAGACGTGGGCGTCCACGGTCCTGGTCTCGATCTCCACCTCGTAACCCCAGACCCGGCGCAGCAGCTCGGCCCGGCTCATGACCTGCCCAGGGCGGCTGGCCAGCAGCGCCAGCAGGTTGAACTCGGTCAGGGTCAGCTGCACCTCCTCCTGGTCGCGGTAGACCTGGCGGCGGCGCAGGTCGATGGTGAGGCCGGGGAACTCGAAGCGCTCCTTGAGCTGGTCGGTCGGGGCGACGTCGGAGCGTCGCAGGTGGGCCCCCACCCGGGCCACCAGCTCCCGCACCTCGAAGGGCTTGACCACGTAGTCGTCAGCCCCCAGCTCCAGCCCCACCACCACGTCGATGGTGTCGGTCTTGGCGGTGAGCATGATGATCGGCACCTTGTAGCCGTCGGCGCGGAGCTTGCGGCAGACGTCGAGCCCGCTCATCCCCGGCAGGTTGATGTCGAGGATGATCAGGTCGGGGTTGGCCTGCTGCGCCAGCTCCAGCCCCTCCGGACCGGTGCCGGTCTCGACCACGTTGTAGTGCTGGGGCTCACAGGCCAGCCTGACGATGTCCCGGGTCGCCTGGTCGTCCTCCACCAGGAGGATGGTCTTGTTGCCGCCAGTCATGCGCCCTGTGCCTCCAGGTAGTCGGTGACCGTGGACACGAAGTTCTTCACCTCGATCGGCTTGGTGATGTATCCGGAGCAGCCCGCCTCCATCGCCTCCTTCTCGTCACCGACCATGGCTCTCGCGCTGAGCGCCACTATGGGGGTCTTGGCGGTGCGGGGGTCGGCCTTGAGCAGGCGGGTGACCGTGAGACCGTCGATCCCCGGGAGCTGCACGTCCATCAGGATCAGGTCGTAGGGCTGCTCCTTGGCCTTCTGCAGACCCTGCTGGCCGTCGGTCGCGGTGTCGACCTTGAAGCCCTTGCCCCGCAGCACCAGTGTCGACAGCTCCAGGCTGCTGGGATTGTCCTCGATCACCAAGATCCGGTTGCGCATCGAGCCGTCCGGGCGCAGCCCGTGCAGGGGCAGGGTCACGGTCATGGTGGTGCCCCGGTCCAGCTGGCTCTCCACCTTGATCGTGCCGCCGTGGAGGCCCACCAGACGCTTGACCAGGGCCAGGCCCAGGCCGGTCCCCTCGAACTGGCGGTCGTCCGAGGCCTGGACCTGGAAGAACTCACTGAAGATCTGGTCGTGGTGCTGGGGGTCGATGCCGATGCCGGTGTCCTTGACCTGGAGCAGGAGCTGGCCCGACCGGGGCTTGACCCTGGCCTTGACGATGGCGCGGCCGCCCTCGGGGGTGAACTTGATGGAGTTGCTGAGCAGGTTGTATAGCACCTGCTTGAACTTGCCCTTGTCGGCCCGCAGCACCCAGGTGTCGTTCTCGATCTCCACATCCAGGGTGACGCCGCCGCGCTCGGCCAGGGGCCGGACCACCGTCAGCACCTCGGAGACGCAGGCGGCGATGGGGAATTCCTCGTACTGGAGCTCGAGCCGGCCGGCTTCGATCTTGCTCAAGTCCAGGACGTCGTTGACCAGGTTGAGCAGGTGCTTGCCGCTGCTGTGGATGTTCTCCAGGCACTCGTGCTGCTGGGTCTGGCTCATCTTCCCCGCCAGGTTGTCCTTCAGGATCTCGCTGAATCCCAGGATCGCGTTGAGCGGGGTGCGGAGCTCGTGGCTCATGTTGGCCAGGAATTCAGACTTGAGCCGGCTGTTCTCCCGGATCTGGGCGTTGGCCACCTCCAGCTCGTGCTTCTGCAGCGCGATCTCCTGCAGCTGGCGCTGCACCGCGGCGTGCAGCGCAGCGTTGTCGATGGAGATGGCCGCCTGGCTGCAGATGACCCGGACCAGGGCCTGCTCCAGCTCGGTGAAGGGATTGACCCGTTTGCGGGTCACGGTCAGGGCGCCGACGACCCGATTGGGCGACTCCAGCGGCATGACCAAAACGCTCCGGGGGGCATGGGGCCCGGACACAGCCTTGAAGCGGGGGTCGCGGGTGGCGTCCTCGATCCGGGCCGCCTTGCGCTCCGCCACCGACCAGCCGACGATGCCCTCTCCCAAAGAGAAGCTGGCCACCTCGCCCACCTTCTCGGTGTAGGGGAAGGTGACCATGGCAGTGAGCTTGGTCTCCTCCTCGTCCAGAAGGAAGACCGTGGCCCCGTCGCAGGCGACAAGCTGCGAAAGGGCCCTCAGGGTGAAATCGATGTTGACCTTGAGGTCCAGGCTGGACGTGAACAGGTTGCCGACCCGCTCCAGCAGGTCGACCATAACCTTGTCGTCCATGCGGGTTGAATTATAGGTGGGGGTGGGCGAGCCCTCCTCCAACTCGGCCCCATCTCGAAGAGGCGCGGATTTCCTCAGCGCCACCGCGTGGCCCAAAGGGGACGGGGACGGAGCTCAAGAGCCACGGCCCCCCATGATGGCAAAGACTTGGGCTGGATGGGAAGGGCTGGCGTCGGTCTCAGTCCCCTCGGGGGCTGCCCGGGCGGGGAACCCGGGCAGCCCTGGCTCCGCGGCTCAGCGCTGGCGGACGGCGCTCTGCAGCAGCCTCTTGGCCGCCCGGGCCCGGCGCAGCGCCACCCTCTCGGGTCGGGTGCCCGACTCGAGCTCGGGACGCTGGCGCTCGGCCTCCTGCAGCAGTTCCAGGCTGTGGTCACGGAGGAGGAGCTGGATCGATCCCTTGAGCATGATTGCCTCCTTCTGTAACTGCTGATTCCGTGGATGCAAGTAACAGGGTACCATGGATGAGGGTGCTTAGGTACCGGTCAAAATGAAGTTCGAGAGTTACCAGGACCGAGGGGTGGCATCGGCGGTGGAGCTGGTCAACCGGCTCAGCCCCAGCTGGGCCAGGGGCCGATCCTTCGAGCTGCCGCACGCCCTCGCCGCCCGCCGCCGCCTGGCCGAGGAGGTGGAGGGCCGGCTCTCTCCGGGCAGGGTGACCCTCAAGGGCCAGGGGGGGGAGGAGCTGATCCGGCTCGCCCAGGAGCTGCGGCTGGTCTTCGAGCTGATCTCCCTCGAGCGCCGCGATCGGGCCGCGGCCCTGGTCAACAGCCTGCTCAGCCGCTACCAGGCGGCGCCGCAGCTGGCCCGCCACGACGGCGAGAGCTGGCACCTGCACTTCCACAGCCAGGACAAGGAGGCGGGGCGGGTGGTGGCGCGGGGGGCGATGTGCGCCATCGCCCTGGCGGTCGTGATCGGGTCGCCGGGGGAGGGCCGGCTCGGAGTCTGCGAGGCGGAGCACTGCCAGCAGGTCTTCGTCGACACCTCCAAGAACGGCTCCCGCCGCTTCTGCTCCTCCACCTGTCTCAGCCGCACCAAGGTGGCCGCCTTCCGCGCCCGCCGCGCCGCGTTGGACCGCCACCTGCCCCAACCGGTGGCGGCGGCGGTGGCGGCCGCGCCTCACCTCCGCCTGCGCCGGCGCCCACCGGGGAGATGAGCCGGGGGCCGGGGCCCGCGCCGCGGGTCCGTTTCATCGAGGTCGGGCCTAGGGACGGGCTCCAGAACCTGAGCCAGCCGCTGGCGACAGAGCGCAAGCTGGAGCTGGTCAAGGGCGCCCTCGCCGCCGGCTGCGACCTGGTCGAGCCCACCTCGATGGTCTCCCCCAAGTGGGTCCCCCAGCTGGCGGACGCTGAGGAGCTGCTGCGGCGGCTGCTGGCCGAGGATCCAGACCGGGCCGACCGGCTGCGGGTGCTGGTGCCCAACCTGAAGGGGTTGGAGCGGGCGCTCGCGGCCGGGGCCAGGCGGGTCATCGTAAACGTGGGGGTGACCGACGGCTTCAACCGCCACAACCTCAACCGCAGCGTCGAGGAGACCCTGGGCGAGATCGCCCGGGTGGCGGAGGCGGCGGCGCGGACCGGCTGCCCCTGGGACGCCAGCCTCAGCGTCGCCTTCGGCTGCCCCTATGAGGGGCGGGTCGAGCCGCGGGAGGTGGCCCACCTGGCGGCCCGCCTGGCGGGCCTGGGGGCGGGTGAGCTGAGCCTGGCTGACACCATCGGGGTGGCCGGGCCCAGCGAGATCGAGGCGGTGGTGGAGCTGGTGGCGGAGCGCGTCCCCCGGGAACGACTCTCCCTTCATCTCCACGACACGAGAGGGATGGGTCTGGCCAACGCCCTGACCGGCTACCGGCTTGGGATCTCCCGCTTCGAGGGTTCGGTCGGGGGCATCGGCGGCTGTCCCTTCGCCCCCAGATCCACCGGGAACGTCTGCAGTGAGGACCTGCTCCATCTGCTGCAGCGCCTGGGAGCCTCGGGGAAGGCCTCGGTGGCGGCGCTCTGCGACCTGGCCCAGCGGCTTGAGGGCTGGCTCGGGCACCCGCTTCCGGGGCGGCTCTACCGCGCTGGGGTCTGGGATGTCGAGGCCTAGCTGGGAGCGGTCCCGGTCAGGTCCCCATCAGGCACTCGCGCGTCGGCCTCGAGGTGGCCGCCTCGGGACACAGCCCCTGTCACAAGGTGGGTCGCTGACCGGGCCCGCTCGACCCGCCTAGGTCTGCCGGGTCTCGTGGCCGCTCTGACTCGAGCCGGCCCCGCTGGTGCCCGTCGACGGGGCCGGCAGTCGCAGCGGCTCGGGCGGGCTGGCTGGCGGGGGGGTCTTCCGCCCCTCATTGCCCGCCCCGCCGGCCAGGTCCGGGGCCGTGGCCGCTGCCCCGGCCGCGGGGCTGGCCTGGGGCTCGGCCTCCAGGGCCACGGTGTAGCCCAGGACCGTGATCTGCGAGAGGAAGAAGACGTAGGCGAGGATCAGGAAGAACAGGCTGAAGGTGGTGCCGTAGGTGGAGAAACCGTGGGCCAGCTTGAAGTAGAGGGGGAAGATCAGGCTGAGGGCCTCGAAGAGGATGGCTGCGGTCACGGCGCCGGGGAGCACCGCCCGGGCCCTGCACCGGTGTTGCGGAACAAAGAAGTAGATGGCGCAGAAGAGTCCGGTGCCGACCACCACGCTCAGCAAGACCTGGGCGCCCAGGCTCAGCGGTCCATGGGTCAACTGGCTCGGCATGCCGGGAACGGACGCCACCACCGCCAACAGGCTCGAGCTGAGCACCACCGGCACGACCAGGCAGGCGAAGAGAACGATCATCCCGAACGCCATCAGCTTTTGGAAGATGAAGGGTCTCTGCTGGGTGTGGCTGAGGTTGGCGAAGGCCTGGTCCATCGCGCCGAAGAGTGAGGACCCACTCCAGAGCAGACCCAAGATGCCCACCACCGCCAGGAGCCCGGAGCTGTGGTGAAAGGCGTCGAGCGCGTGGACCACGGCGGTCCCATTGCCGCCCGGCAGCGCCGAGGCGATCGCCTGCGTCAGGCCCCGGCCCACCCCCGCCTGCCTGGGAACCAGGCTCGCCAGGTCCGCGGCCAGGACCATGATCGGAAAGAAGGCGAAGAGCATGTTCCAGGAGATGAGCGTCGCCTGGTTGGGCCCGTTGCGCGACAGATAGCGGGAGACGACCCGAAGGGGTAACCAGCGTTTGATCCGGGCCCAGAGACTCTTCAACAGGTAGCGACCGTAAACCAGACCGACCCGCCGCTGCGGGGGACAGTTCTGAAGACGGGAGCGCCGGGCCCGCGGATGGCCGGTTGCTATCATCCCCGCACTGAAATTGGGGCTTCCAGGGTGTGAGAGGTCGACCCCAGGACATCCCCCCGGTGCCCCTTGGAGGAGCTCGGAGATTCCTGATAGCGGATCCGCGGCTGCCACGGCCGCCGTCTCGGTCAAGGGGCTGCGCAAGAACTACGGCCAGGTCGAGGCGGTGCGCGGGATCGACCTGGAGATCGGTCGCGGCCAGATCGTCGCCCTCCTCGGCCCCAACGGTGCCGGCAAGACCACCGCCATGGAGATCATCGAGGGCCTGCGCCAGGCCGACGCCGGGGAGGTCTTGGTCCTGGGGGAGAGGCCGGAGCGGGCTCGGCGCCGCGTCGGCGTGCAGCTCCAAGAGGGCGCTCTCTACGACAACCTCACCTGCGCCGAGACGATCAGCCTCTTCGGCCGGCTGTACGGCTGGGAAGCGGACCCCCTGGCCCTGCTGCGGCTGGTAGACCTGGAGGAGGTGGCCGGTCGCCGCACTCAGCGCCTTTCCGGGGGGCAGAAGCGCCGCCTCCAGCTGGCCCTGACCCTCTGCAACGAGCCCGAGCTGGTGATCCTCGACGAGCCCACCACCGGGCTGGACCCCTTGAGCCGGCGCCAGACCTGGGCCATGATCCGGGACCTGCACCGCCGTGGCCGCACGGTGCTGCTCACCACCCACTACATCGAGGAGGCGGAGCAGCTGGCGCAGTGGGTCTACATCATCGACCGGGGCCTGGTCGTCGCCGCCGGCGCCCCCGCGACCCTCATCGCCGAGCTGGGATCGGCGCCGACCATCAGCGTCTCAGGTCCGGCGCAGCCCAGCCTGGACGACCTCCCCGGAGTGCAGCGGGCACGCCACCATGACGGCCGCTGGGAGCTCCAGGGCGAGCAGGTGGGTGCGATCCTTCGCGGGCTGAACCAACGCCTGGGTGAGGCGGCCCTTCGCGACATCTCGGTCAGGCCTCCGAGCCTGGAGGACGTATTCCTCGCCCGGACCGGCCACAGCATCGAGCCCGAGCCCTGACCGTGGAGCAGGACCCGGACCAGGCGCTGGCGCGGTTTCGCACCAACTCCCCCTGGCTGCCCTTCGCGGCGCTCACCCGCGCCAACCTGCGCCTGCTCTTGCGCAACCGCCAGGTTTTGGTCTTCAACGTCCTGGTGCCGCTGCTCTTAATAGTCATCTTCGGCGGGCTCTTTCAGGGCGGCAAGACCACGGTCGACATCGCCAGTCCGCCGCAGTACCTGCCGGTGCTGCGCCAGGCGCTGCCCGAGAGTTCCTTCACCCTGCGGCAGGTGTCAGCGGCCACGGCCCGGCGCCACGTGCTGAACAACGACGCCGACCTCGCGCTGGTCGTGGGTTCACAGACCGCGCCCCCGGTGCGGGTTCAGGTGCTGGAGAACGCCAGCAACGTCAGCCTCAATGGCGCCTTGACCGCCGCCGCCGAAGGCGCCATCGCCGCCCTCAACCAGACTCTCTTGCGAAAGCCACCCGCGGTCCAGGCGCAGGTCTCGGAGCTCCACCCCCGCGGAGGTGTCAGCGCCGGCTCACTGGCGAACGGCAATTACATCTCCTTCCTCACCCCGGGGATCCTGGCCTATGCCGTGCTGACCGCCGGGCTCAGTGCCGGAATCCGCCTGGTCGGCGATCGCGAGCATGGAACCCTTCGCCGGGTCCGGGCGACGCCGATCCCGGTCTGGGCCTTCCTCGGCAGCAGCGTCGTCTCGCAGCTGTGTCTGGTCGCGGTCCAGGTGGTGGTGCTCCTGGGCGTGGGACACCTGATGTACGGCATTGGCCTGGGTCCGTCGGCCGGGCCGCTGCTGCTGCTGCTGCTGGTGGGATCGCTGTGCTTTCTCGGAGGAGGCTTTCTCATCGCAGGCTTCGCCAAGACCGACCAGGCTGCGGTCGTGCTCACCAACCTGGTGGGTTTGCCTCAGCTCTTCATCGCAGGCATCTTCTACCCCCTCTCAGGAGCCCCCAACTGGCTTCGCGACATCTCGGTGGTGATGCCCCTCACCTACTTCGCCGACGGGCTCCGGGGCCTGATGGCACTGGGGCGGGACCTGGGCGGGGTGACTACCGACCTCCTGGTCCTGATTGGGGTCGGGATCGCGGTGCTGCTGGTGGCGTCTAGGATCTTCCGCTTCGAGCCGGCGTCGGTGGGCGCCTGATCCGCGGGTGGCTACGGTCGGAGAGGCGCTCCGCCGAGACCCACCGATCAGATCCGCGCGGGGTGAGTGGCGGATCCCGTAGGACGATCGGTGGGTTGGAGGGACGCCGCGGATGAGTGAGTTTAGGGCGGAGGGCTCGGCATCGCCGTCCGCGGCGGAGGAAGAGGTCGAGTGGGTCGTCGCCTTGGCGCAACTCCGTGCCGGGAAGGCGTACGGCACTTCAGATCACGCTGCGGTAACTCTGCACAAGCACCCGGACATGACGGTGGTGCTCGTGGCACTCAAGGCGGGTGGACAGATGCCTCAGCACCAGACGGATGCGACGATCAGCATCCAACCCGTCGAGGGCGAGGTCCGCGTGGGGGTGGGGGGCCGGACTCACCGCCTGGGGCCCGGACGTCTTCTCGTCCTCGGGCCGGGACTGAGCCACACCGTCTTTGCACCCGAGCCCAGCGCCTTTCTGCTGACCGTCGGGGTCAGCCACCATGGGATCAACATCCCGGGCCCTTAGGCCCAACCCTGAGGCGGTTCCGCGGTCCCTCTCGTCCTTCGCCGGGCAAGGCCGAGCCGTCGGGCGGCCCCGGGTCCTGCTGGGAGATGAAGAGCCGTGCCCGGTCCGGCTATGCCGCCTTCCGCGAAAGGTAGATGCTGCCGGGGCACCCGCCCCCGAGGACGGTAGGGCCGCGCCAGCGGTCGTCACTCACCGAATTGGGGAGAGCTCACCTGGTACTGCAACGGGGGCCGACCCTGCGGCAAGCTCCGACTCCCCGCCAGCTGGAGTCCAGGACCGTCGCGGCCGGCGCTTCGAAGTCGTGGCGTGACGTGTGCTCCAGTTGGGTCACCATCACGCCGTCTACGAGCCGCTCTCCCGCCGCCGGGAGCGCCTGGGCCTGGTCGCGGTCACCGCTCTCAGCTCGGCCAGCGACGCCTGGATGAGACCGGGCAAGTCCCGCTCATTGGTCTCCCTGGCCCAGCGGGTCACGGCGATCCTGAAGATGGCCATCCCCGCCTCGGCGGCGAGCGTCGCCGCTGCGTCGCTGGCGCCCCGCTGGCGCAAGGTGTCGGCGAGCGCCGACGCGACCGTAGCGAGCTTGATGAGCTCGCGCTCTTGAAGCGCGGGGTTCTCGGCGATGACCGCCTGCCGTTTCC
>JBOHUL010000085.1:0-4616 GCA_050734425.1 Candidatus Dormibacteria bacterium | reverse complement strand
TTGGTGGATGTCAACGTCCATCCGGCCAAGCGGGAGGTGCGGTTCAGGAACGAGGGGCAGATCTTCGAGGCGGTCCAGCGGGCCTGCTGGCAGAGCCTGCAAGGGCAGTCAGGGTCCCCCCGTAGCGACGGAGGAAGCCAGGTGAGCGGGCCCACAGCCTTGCCGCAGACCGGAGCGTCGCCGGTGCCACCCGGGCAGGGTCGGCTGGAACTGGCCGAAGACCTCCCGTCGTCGGCGGCTGACTTTCCCTTTGCTACGACCGGCTGGCGCTACCTGGGCCAGGCCCACCTCCGCTTCCTGGTGGCGGAGACGGACGCGGGGGTGGCCCTGGTCGACCAGCACGCGGCCCACGAACGGGTGCTGTACTCCCGGATCCTGTCGTCATTGGACCGGCCCGAGCTGGCGTCTCAGCCGAGCCAGGGCCTGCTCCAGCCACTGCTGCTGGAACTGCCTCTGGCTGTCGTCCTGAACCTGGAGGGCCACCAGGAACTGCTGCTCCGGGGCGGGCTGTGCCTGGAGCGCTTCGGCGAGCGGTCGCTGCGCTGCAGCGCCGTGCCCGCGGGGTTCCGGCTGTCGGAGCTCCAGCCGCTGCTGCTGGAGCTGGCGCAGGACCTCGCCGGGGACAAGGATGGCACTGCCGCCAGACACCACCGGCTCGCGGCCTCGCTGGCATGCCACTCCGCGATCCGCTTCGGGGAGCGCCTCAACCCAGAGGAGGCGGCAGCCCTGCTTCGGGATCTGGCCCGGACTCCGGGGGCGGTGACCTGCCCCCACGGCCGTCCCACCGTTCTTGAACTGAGCCAGGGGCACCTGCTAACCGCGTTCAGGAGGCGGTCTTGACCTTGGCCACTGGCCCCGAGTCCCTGGTGCTGGCGATTCTCGGTCCGACGGCCTCCGGCAAGACTGCTCTCGCCGTGGAGCTGGCCCAGCGCCTGGGAGGTGAGCTTCTGAATGCAGATTCCCGCCAGGCGGTCGCGGAGCTGGAGGTGGGGGTGGGGAAACCCACCCCGGCCGAGCTCGGGGGGGTTGCCTGTCACGGGCTAGATTGGGCCCATCTGGGCGAGACCTTCTCGGCGGCCGTCTTTCGCCGCAGGGCCGCGGTCTGCGTTTGGTCGATCCTCGGTCGGGGCCGACCGGCGCTTGTGGTCGGGGGGAGTGGCCTCTACGTCAGGGGGCTGCTGGCGGGATTCGACTACGGGCGGCTCGAGTCCGACCAGGGTCGGGGCGGTCTCTTGGAGGCCCACGCCGGACTGGACCGGGACCCGGTCCGGGCCCTTCAGCTGGCGGATCCGGGGCGCGCCTCCAGAATCGACCTACACAACCAGAGGCGAGTGGTCCGAGCGCTGGAGCTGGCGCGGGCGGGGGTGGAGGCCCGGCAGCAGCCCCCCCCTTGGACCGTCGTCAAGCTGGGCTGCCGGCTCGAGCGCCAGGAGCTCCGACGCCGGATCCGGCTCCGGGCGGAGCGCATGCTCGGCGCCGGACTTGTGCGGGAGATCCAGCGCCTCCTCCGCCAGGGTTACTCGCGCCAAGTGCTGGCCGCCGCCGCCATCGGGTACTCTGAGGCCCTCGACTGGATGGACGGTCGGGTCGACCGCGAGGGCGCGGTCAGTCGAGTGGCGCTCCGCACCGCCCGTTATGCCAAGGCTCAGTCCACGTGGCTTCGACGTGAGCGCGACGTGCAGTGGGTGGACCTCGCCGAGACAGTCGCCGAGACGGCGGACCGGTGCCTCGAAATCATGGCCGCGGTCCCGGCACCCAACTGAGAACGATGGAGATGAAGGTGTTCGACGAGTCCTTGCAGCGCCAGGGGGAGCGGGCCTTTCTCCTCGGGTGGGCCGGAGGCGAGCGACAGCTGGGCCAGGTCGAGTTGGAGATGGACGAGCTGGGCGACCTGGCGCGCACCGCGGGCGCCACCGTGGTCGGATCAGAAATCCAGAAGCGGGCGCAGATCGACCCGGGCCTCTTCTTCGGCCCTGGCAAGGTGAGCGAGCTGGGAGCGATGCGCTCCAGTCTCGACTTCGGACTCCTGCTCACCAACGACGAGCTATCCCCGAGGCAGCAGCGCAACCTGGAGGCGGAGCTGGGGGTGACGGTCGTGGACCGCACCGGGCTGATCCTCGACATCTTCGCCCTGCACGCCCGGTCGCGGGCGGGCAGGATCCAGGTTGAGGCAGCCCAGCTCCAGCACCTGCTACCCCGGCTGGCCGGACCCCATGGCATGTCCCGGCTCGGGGGCGGGATCGGGACCAGGGGTCCCGGAGAGCAGAAGTTGGAGACGGACCGGCGCCGGATCCGAGCCCGGTTGCGGACACTCCAGCGTCAGCTGTCGGAGCTGAAGGAGGAGCGGGGGCTTCATCGGCACGCCCGGCGCCGGCACCCGTTCCACTCGGTTGCCGTGGTCGGCTACACCAACGCCGGCAAGTCGACGCTGCTCAACGCCATGACCGCCGGGGGGGCGCTGGTCCAGAATCAGTTGTTCGCCACCTTGGACCCCACCACAAGGGCGGTGCACCTCCCCTTCGGGCTGCAGTGCCTGCTGATCGACACCGTGGGATTCATCCAGAAGCTGCCCCACGAACTGGTGGCAGCCTTCCGGGCGACCCTGGAGGAGGTGGGAGAGGCCGACCTCCTGATCCATGTACTGGACGCCAGCCGCTCCGGGGCCGAGGCTCGCCTGGAGACCGTGCATGCCACTTTGGAGGAGCAGGGGATGGCGGACCGACCGCTGCTCTTGGCGCTCAGCAAGGTCGACCGATGCTCTCTGGAGACCCGGAGCCGGCTCCAGGCCTTCTGCCCGCCTCCCTACCTGGCCCAGGTGGCCGTCAGCGGCGCCACCGGCGAGGGGCTGGGGGAGTTGAGCCAAGCCATAGCCGACGCGCTATCGCGCGAGATGCTCCCGGTCGAGGCGACCATCCCCTACTCGAGTTGGGACACGCTCTCCCGCTGGCGCCGCTACGGTCTGGTCGAGGCCGAGGAGTACGCCGACGACGGGGTCCATGTGCGGGGCCGGGCACCCGAGCCATTGGCTCGGAGCCTCCTCGGCGAGGACCGCGAAGGCGGCTGAGCGGCTACTGACGCAGGAGCCGGATCACGGCCACGACTCTGCCCTCGACGTGGCCGTGGTCGGTGAGGATGGGCCTGAAGGCGTCGTTGGAGGGCTCGAGCCGGAGCCGACCCCTCTCACGGTAGAGATGCTTGACTGTGACTTCGCTCTCACCGGTCTCCGGGCTCTCGAGCCTGACGACCGCGACACTGCCGTTGGGAGCGTCGCTGTCCGGCTTGACCACCACCAGATCGCCATCGAGGATTCCGTCTCCGCGCATGCTCTCGCCCCGAACCCGGAGCAGGAAGGAGCCCTCCCCGCCAGCGATCTCCGGTCCGAGCACGAGGTGCTCCTCCACGTTCTGCTCCGCCAACAGTGGCGCCCCGGCCGCCACCTGCCCGACCAACGGGAGAAGAAAGCCGGGCCGGGCGCCGCGAGGAGACCCGTGCTGGGTCAGAAGCACCGTGCGGGACTTGGTGGGATCGCGTCGGATCAGTCCCTTGCGCTCCAGGAGGTTGAGGTGGTTCTGGACCGTCGAACTGGAGCTGAGGCCGACGGCGCGGCCGATCTCGCGGACAGAAGGAGGGTAGCCCCCGTCCTGGCTGCGCTGGCGCAGGTAGTCAAGGATTTCCGCTTGCCGGGGATGCAGGCCCTCGGTCATCTGGCGCCTCCCTCTGGCCCCTGGCCGCGGGCCCAGAACAAATGATCGCCGGGATGGTAGCATGCTGCGCCGGAATGGCGCAAACGGCTGTTCGCTAAGTTACCTCCGGAGGCGAAGTTGGTTCCGCCACTGGGCCCGGTCAGCGCCGGGCTAGCCGCCTACCGCTCGGCGACTTGGCTGGATGGTATGGGATCTCATAGTGCTCAAAGATCTTCGGCTCAAGGTCTTCGGGCAGCTCGTCGGCGAGGCCGATGGTGGGAGCGCTGCGGACCACCGACTTGGCCTGATCCGTCACGAGCCGGTGCTTGCCCACGGAGAGCCCAGCCACCGGCACGAACGTCAGGTGGGGTGGCAACAGGCCTGCCTTGAGACCTAAGAAGAGGGGCTCGTCCGTCTCGGCGTCGTAGTAGACCACCTCCAAGGTGCCGATCTTCTCCCCACCAATATCGACCACGTCGTCTCCCCGCCACTCGGTGATGTCCGCAAGTTGCATCGACTGTCTCCCTGTCGGAGTCGCCATTGAGCTAAGTGTGCCCGTCCAGGTGGCAAGCGTGTGGACTGATCGGCCCGCCGCCGAGGAGCGGTTCGAGCCTTGACGGGAGTAGAGATAAGCAAACGCATTTGTCCATCTAGTTGCATGGACAACGACCAGCGCCCTAGGTTGCGGCCGACCGTCCTAGTCGGAGCTGACCCTCCCACTCTGGCAGTGGACACCCTGGGGAGGCGCCCCTGACCCCCAGAGGCCCAGCAGCGCCCGCGCCCCTGTCCAGGTCGCCCCAGTTGGCGTTCCGGGTTGACCTGCCCGAGCTGGCTCTACCCCTGGGTGGCGCACCCCTCCGCCTCCCGCTGGCAGCCCGCCCCTCAGCCCCCGGCCTGGAGGAACTCGACGGCTCTCCGTCCGAGGGCTACGAC
>JBOHUL010000084.1:0-5686 GCA_050734425.1 Candidatus Dormibacteria bacterium | reverse complement strand
CAGTTGCGGAAATGCCCTCCTGGTTGGGGAGAATGTGGGTGTTGAAGTCCACGATTCCCACCAGGGAGGGCATCACCTTGAGGGTGAAGTTTAGCGACCGGCCGCGGCTGGGTGTGAGCGCCGATGGAGCGGGTCTGGTGAGCCGGGCTGGGAGCCGGCTCCTGGCTGAGCTGGCGGAGCGCAGCGGGTTGGAGCGCGAGGTCTCGAGGGCGCTGGTCCCGCTGGTGCGGCGACGCCGGCGCCACGACCCGGGCCGGGTGCTGGTGGACCTGGCGGTGACCCTGGCGGATGGTGGGGAGTGCATCACCGACCTGGCCCAGCTGAGGCAGCAGCCGGACCTCTTCGGGCAGGTGGCCTCGACGCCCACCGCCTGGCGGCTGCTGGACTCGATCGAGGAGCCGCTGCTGGAGCGGCTGGCGCTGGCCCGGGCCCGAGCCAGGGCCCGGGCCTGGGGCTGGGGGATGGCACCCAAGCGGGTGACCCTGGACTTCGACTCGACCCTGGTGGAGGTGGAGTCCGAGAACAAGGAGCAGGCAGCTCCCAACTGGAAGCACGGCTTCGGCTTCCACCCGTTGCTGGTCTACCTGGACGAGACCGGGGAGGCGGTGGCGGGAGAGCTGCGGCCCGGCAATGCTGGCAGCAACACCGCACAGGACCACGTGGCGCTGCTGGACGCAGCACTCCGGCAACTGCCCATGCCGACCCGGGCCGAGGATCCAGAGCCGGGGCCCCAGGTGCTGGTGCGCTCGGATTCGGCCGGAGCCAGCCACGGCTTCGTGGGGGCTGTCTCCGAGCGGGGGCTGGAGTTCTCAGTGGGCTTCGATGTGACTGAGCCAGTGCGGGAGGCGATCCTGAATCTCCCCGACCAGAGCTGGGTGGGGGCGATCACCAAGGAGATGGAGGAGAGAGAGGGAGCTCAGGTGGCCGAGATCACCGCTCTGCTCGACCTCTCCTCCTGGCCAACGGGATCCCGGGTGCTGGTGCGCCGGGAGGAGCCCCATCCCGGGGCCAGCTACAACCTCTTCGATCCCAATGGGCTGCGCCACCAGGCTCTGATCACCAACTCCAAGGACCCCGACTTAGCCTACCTGGAGGCTCGCCACCGGCTCCACGCCCGGGTGGAAGACCGGATCAAGGAGGCCAAGGAGTGCGGGCTTAGCAACTTCCCCTGCTCCAGCTTCAGAGCCAACCGGGTCTGGCTACTGCTGGTCCAGATGGCCCAGGACCTGCTGGCCTGGGCCAGGCGGCTCTGCTTCAAGGGGGAGTTCCGGGAGGCGGCTCCCAAGCGGCTGCGCCACCAGCTGCTCCACGTGGCCGGGCGGCTGGTGTGCAGCGGCCGGCGGCGCACCCTGCGACTGGACGCCCGCTGGCCCTGGGCGGTGGAGCTGGCCACCGCCTTCCTGCGACTGCGAGCGCTACCGCTCACCACCTGAACCCCACCCCGACGCCCGGCCTGGACTCGATGCCTTCTGCGAACACGCCCGAAAAAGCTCTCCACGCTACCGCCCGACCCATCCCGACCGTGTCCACCAGCACCGACCGGTGCCTGCTGGCCACGGCGGGAGTCCCCGACAGCCTCCAGCCGCGTCTGCGGCCCCTCACCGGGGTTCCCTCATCCCTTACTGAAATTTTGAGGTTAGAGCGGTATTCCCACACACTTTGAGCCCGATTAGCAGCGGACTGCGGCAGCCGTTATTGAAGCGGTTGCTCTCTTCTTCAACTCGAAAAAGGAAGAGGGGAGCGGGAGACGAGACTCGGACTCGCGACATAGAGCTTGGAAGGGTTGTGCTCTATGTCCGTCTACCTACCCCCCCAATCCTCTGGGATGGGGCGACCCAGCCGAGCTGGGCCGCCACATCCCCATGGGGGCGGAGAGGGGCCGGTCTCCTGCGGCGACCGGCCGCATCCCCCACGGTAGCCCGGGGCGCGGCATCCCCTCCATCTGATCTGATCTGGAGGCCGCATCCCGATCTCCAGAGGGGGCGGGCTCCCAAGTGGACCGGGTCGCCGGATCCCGGGAGCCTGGCGGGCCGGCGCCGCCCGATGGGCTTTGGGGGAGGCCGATCGCTTGGCCGATCTCAAGCCGCGACGGGAGTGGGAGGGGCGAGGGGCCCACCCCGGGTCAGCTGCGGGGCGCGGTCCAGGCCAGGCCGACGAGCGCCCCCAGGACCGCCAGCAAACTGAGGGCGGCCATGACCCCGCAGCCGAAGAGGAGCAAGCCCTTGGGGTTCTGGCCCAAGGCCCGATAGCGGAGCAGCACCCCCGGGTAGCGCTCCTGGAACTGGTAGGAGCTCAGGGTCCCGAGCCGGCTGACCGGGAGCTGGAGCGCCTCCAAAAGGCGCTCCAGCTTCGACTCCTCAAGGTAGGTGAGCCGGATCCGCAGCCGGAGCCGCCCCGCCCCGTCCAGCAGGTAGAGGTGGGGGTCACGGCCGAAGCGGAGAGCGCTGACCGGGGCCGGGTAGAAGGGGTACGCCAGGCTGGCCCGGGCCAGCTGGCAGATCACCGCCTGGCTCAGCCCATCGACTCTGACCCGGTGGGTGACCCCCCACTCCAAGCGGTGCTCCAGCACCCCGCCTTGGAGCCGGAGCCGGCGCAGCAGGCGGGGATGGGCCGTCAGCGGAAGGGTGAGGAGCAGCCAGACGGCGGCGCCATAGAGCGCCCAGAAGGTGGCGCCCAGCGCCAGGAGCCCGACGAGCCACAGGGCGGCTGGGAGCACCGGCCAGAACAGAGCCATGACCCGGGGCACCCGGGCCGGGCGGTCGAGGCGCTCCCAGCCGACCCCGAGCGGCCGAACGACCAGAGGCTCCTTCCCCGCCAGCGGGCGGGGCCCAGCTGGCGGATCGGGGGATCGCGGCACTAGCGGGCAGGGTAGCCTCTGGGGCGCCAGCGGCACTGGGTCCGAGCACCCCGGGGTCCGCAACCAAAGAGGCGGTCAGAAGGCCTTTGGCTCTAGCCTCGCGCGCCCAGCTGGCGAGAGCCGGATCGAGGCCAGCCGCCAGCGCAGACCGAGGCCCAGGTGAATCGCAGCGAGCCCAGCCTCCTTGGGCTCTTTGATCCTCCGAATGGCGGGCGACCGGTCCTAGCGGGCCGGTCTCCCGGGCGGGTGGTCTCAGGAAGCAGGCTGTCCGTGAGATCGAGTGACCGTCTCGAGGAGGAGGGTTGCCACAAAGCTCAGGAGGACCGCTCCTCCGATGAGCACCGCAAATTGCGATGGGCCGGCCGACGAAGTACTACTGCCGACGATCGGCCACAAGAAGTTCCTGAATGCGAGAGCGAGGATCGCGGCGCCACAGCCGACCACGCTCGCGTCGATGCCACGCCGCTCGACTCCACGGGACGGACTGGTGCTGGCGATCAGGCCGAGGTACGAACCTGCTCCCATGAGGAATGCGAACATTCCACAGAACCCAAGGCCCATGGCGATCAGCGCCACCGACGTGAAGTATCCCTCCCGGTACGCCTGCCATCCCAACACCGTCAGGCTGAATGCCGCGCTCGCCGCCGCCGCAGTCCATACCGGATGGCGACGCATTCGTGGCAGGACCGCCTGGTCAGACCATTCGACAAGCCGAACGGCGAGATGCATGTAGGAGCCGAGTCGGCGACTCTCCCTCCGAGCGAGCGTCATAGCGTCGCCGAGCCAATCCGTCACTTCCTCGTCCTGAAGACGAATCATGCCGCCCGGCAACCGTGGCGCCCGAACCAGAAGCAGGGCCGCGACCGCCGCCGTGGCCGTTGCCAGAACGAGGAGGGAGACCTCCAGTCCGGTCTGGGTTACGGTCCACGCCGCGCGATTTGCCCCGAGCCCAAGCGCCACCCAGTCGGTCACGATCTCGATGGCCGCGGCGATCACAATGACTCGGGACGCTCGGAGGATTGCACCAACCCGCCGGACGGAGAGTGCCTCTGATCGCACACACAGTAGGACCTGGACGGTAAGGCATGCAGCGGCCAGCGGGACAAAGAACACGGTGAAGGAAATGACCACGTCGTACGGATCGTTCAACCACGGCGCGTGGTCGTAGACGGAAGGTACGGCCTTGGTTGCCGTGAGGAGAACAAAAAAGGCAACTGCCCACAAGGTGCCAAACACCGCACGGCGGATCGGCAAACGACGCGGATCGTCTACGGGCAGGGTCGTCAGGGGTTGATCGCGCACGACCGCATTATCGCCCAGAGGCAGCGCCCCGGTGACATCGCCGGACGGCCACCCTCGATCGGTTAGCCGCCCGCTCTGGTAGCCCGTCCACTCAGAGCGACCACCGAGGAGCTCGTCGGTTGCCCCACAACTCGCACTCGTTCGCGGTTGCCACAGCCGCCCGGGCGCGCTGCTGATCATGAGCCGGCGACGCCTTGCCGCTGCCCGATCCCCCGGCTGCGATGAGCGGGGTCTGGGCTGTTCTGGGCTGCCACAGAAGCTGATGGCCGCCCTCGAGCGCCCAGAGCACCTGCGCTCGGCCGCTCGCCCGAGGGGAGCTCAACACCGTCCAGGAGAGACCCTTCGTTGATCCGGCGGGGATGGCGGCGATGTAGGCTGCGGCGGCCGCTGCCGACGCCAGGGCCGCCGGTCAAGGCGTGGCGCCCACCCAGGTGGATGTGCAACGCACTCCCCGCGGCGGCGTTTGCGTCACCCCCCGGCCTGGCGGCCACCGCTTCAAGCTGAGCGGGCCGGCCGCGTTCCCGCCAAGGGGCGGCAGTTCTAGGCCAACACCGAGACGCTGAGGGACCTGACGGCGGCCGGAACCGCCCCTGCCTCGGGACAGCTGGTCAAGACCCTGCCCGGGGTTCTCGCACCAAGGAGCTCCCGCCACGCTGGCTGAGAGCAGTTGGCCTGCCCCCGGAACTGGCCGTTGGGGGACCAAAATAAGGGTGACCGCCAGCTCGGCCGGGGACCGCCCGCCCCTGCTGAAGCCGGCCGCCCCAGCCCGCCTCCAAGAGCACTTCCGCCGGGTGCTCCCCAGCCTTGGATCGCCCTGGGGAGTTGGGGTGGCGCCGCCGGCAGCGGAGGGCGGCCCCAGCCTGATCGAGGCGGCGGAGCTCTTCTGGCGGGGCTGCCAGAGCAAAAGCACCGAGGCCGAGTACCGCCAGTGCCTGGTCCGCTTCTGCCGCTTCGCGGGGCGCCGCCGGGTGCTGCGCTGCGCCGAGTTGGAAGTGGGCCTCCTGCTCGCCTTTCAGGCCAGCCAGAACTCGCTGGCCGCCTCGACCCGGCGCCACCGAGGGTTTGTGCTGAGGCTCTTTTTGCGCCAGCTGGAGAGCGCCAACTGGTGTTCGCATGGACTCAGCCAGGAGCTGTTCATCCCCCGGCTGCCGCGGCGCTACCCCCGGCCGGGACTGCCGCTCTCAGAGCAGCGACGGCTGCTCGGCGCGGCCCCAGATGCGCGCAGCCGGGCGCTGCTCTGGCTGCTGCTCTCGACCGGGGCCCGGATCGGGGAGCTGCTCAGCGCCTCCTGGGGCGACTGGCAGGGGGATGTGCTCTTTCTCTTGGGCAAGACCGGGACTCGGGCAGTGCCCCTCTCCGACCCCTGCCGGGCGGTGCTCACCGACTACCTGGGGCAGCGGGGGCGCTACCGCCCCGACTCGCCTCTCTTGATTAGCCGCCAGGGCCGGCTCTCCCGGCGCCAGGCGGGGAGCCTGCTGCGGCGCTGCTGCGAGCGGGCCGGGCTCCCTGCGCTGTCGCCACACCGGC
>JBOHUL010000083.1:0-84329 GCA_050734425.1 Candidatus Dormibacteria bacterium | reverse complement strand
GCTTGGAGTTGATGGCACGTTCGGGTAGTCGACGGCGGGGCTCGACCTCGCTCGATGGCTCTCGGCTGGCTACGGATCGGAAGGTCGGGGCGCGGGTCGCTCCGATTGCGGCGGTGACGCGCCGGTGACTCGAGACGGTCCGCGCACGCCCTTCACTCCCCGGTGCTCCCGTCGATGAGCTCGCGGACTGCGTCGGCGTGACCGGCGTGGCGGGCGGTCTCGTTGATGAGGTGGAGCACGACCCAGCGCAGGTTGAGGCCCCCGCCGCGCCGGCCTGGTTGCTCGAGCGAAGGCAGCGAGCGCACCGTCCGGTCCGTCTTCTCCGCCCGCTCGCGATAGGCGGAGACCGCCGCCCGCAGACTCAGCTCCGGTCCGGGGGAGAACTCCTCCTCGCTGCGGCTTGTCTTCTCGCCCAGCATCTCGCCATCGATCCAGCGCCACTCGACATGGGTCAGGTGGTTGACGATGCCGAGCAGGCAGATCAGCCTGCCCTCCGGTCGCCACCGTGCCCCCTCCTCGCTGAGCCCCTCCACCTTGCGCAGAACCGCCCCCCTGAGAAAGCGGAGCCAGCTCAGGAGCAGCTCGCGCTCGTCCGGGTTGCCCTGGGGGAATTCGATCTCGCGATCGCGGCTCATCCCCGGATCATGCCATCTGACCTGCGGGCGGCTCGGCCTCGATCCAGTCGCGGGTGAGCCAGAGCCAGAAAGCCAGGCCCTGGTAGCGGCGGTAACGGCGGAAGCGAAGGTGTATGGCCCGCTCCGATGGCTTGCGGCCACTGAGCCTGGCAAAGGTTGGCCTGGTCCAGGAGTCGAGGATCAGGCGGTGGTAGCGGCCGAGAGAGGTGAGCATCACATGGGCCGCGGCGTAGGGCCCCACTCCGGGCAGCGCCAGCAGACGGGTCTCCGCCTCGGAGTCGCTGACCGTGGGCTGGTTGAGCTCCTCCAGGTCGAGCTCCCCTCGCGCCACCGCCTGGGCCAGAGATCTGAGATAAGGGCCGCGGTAGCCGGCTCGCATCCGGTCCTGGTAGAAGGCCAGCGGCATGGAGGCCATCGCCTCAGCCGTCGGGAAGGCGTGCCCACCAGAGCCGTCTTCGGCGCCTAGGTGTCCGACCAGGGCTGCCACCATGCGCTCGGTAGCGGACCAGGCGCAGTTGGTGGTGCAGATGGTCTTGACCAGGTCCTCGAAGACCGACTGCCCCCGGAGCATCCGTCCAGCTCCGGCGGCGGTCCAGGCCAGATCGGGATCTTCACTCGTCAACTGATAGAACGGCGAGAGATCCTCGTCCAGCCGGAGCAGGTGACGGCTGACCCGGAGCAGCTCCCGGCGCCGCTCCTCCGGCAGCGGGCGGTCCGCCTCAACCCCCACCTCGGCCTCACCCGCCTGGCGAAGCACGACGCCCACGACGGCGCCCGCGGAGAGTCGCACGGTGGTCGAAAGGGTCCAGCCGTCGGTGTCGATTCGGTTGGGGGGAAGAGTCGCGACCCCGTGCGACTGCAGCAGCCGGTGCCAGTCCACCGGTTCGCCGCCGGCGCCGCGCAATACCAGCCGGAAGTAGTCGATCATCCTGCCCCCGAAGCGTCAGCTGTGACACGGTCGCCGCACCTCAGCGCCCTGACATGGTAGGCGGGGCCCGAGTGGCGGGCCATAGTGCCGGGCACCCGCCCGGTCGGGTGCTGGGTAACCTGCGGACTCGGCATGCAGTCGAGCGGAGTCCGCCCACCCTCCCCCCAGGCCCCCCGGCCGCGAATCTGGACCAGCCTGCGCTCACCGGCATTCGCCGTCGTCTTCGCCGGGGTCTCAGTCTCATCCCTGGGAGATGGGATGGCCTGGGTCGCCATCTCCTGGCTCGCCATCGACCTCTCCCATGGCCGGAACACCGGGCTCCTAGTTGGGGCCGCAGTCGCCGCCTACACCCTGCCCGGCGTAGTCGCCGGCCTGGGTCTGAGCAGGGTCCTGGCGCACTTCGACCCCCGCCAGCTGATCCTGTTCGATGCCTGCCTGCGTCTTCTGTGCCTGGGGGCGGTGGCGGCGACTGCAAGCGTGGGTGTCCTCAACCCGCCGGTCTTCGTTCTCCTGCTCGGCATCTCTTCGCTCTTCGGGCTTTTGGAGGTCACCGGTTACCTGACCACCGTCGTGGAGATGTTGCCCCCGGAGCAGCACGTCGCCGGTAACTCCCTCATCACCGTTGCCGTCTTCGCCAGCTCGATCGTGGGACCGGCCGCCGCAGGGGGCATCGTCGCCGCCTTTGGACCCGGGGCGGCAGTCGGCGCCGACGCCCTGAGCTACGTCGCCCTCGCGCTGGCGATCGTGGTCAGCCGCCGTCTCCAGGCGCCCCCACCGGTCGCGGCTAAGTCGCAGAGCGTGCTGCGGGCCCTGCGCTCTCTGCGGCGACACCCGGCCATCCTGGGGATCACGCTGCTCAGCGTCGTCTTCTTCGGGCTCTACGGACCGGTCGAGGTCGCGCTCCCGGTGTACGTGGCCCACACCCTCCGGGCGGGACCCGGTCTCTTGGGAGGATTCTTCAGCCTCTTCGCCGTGGGGGCCACTGTGGGAGCGCTGGCCTCCACGTTGGTTCAGCGGTTCGGAATCTGGCGCGTCGCGCTTCTGGTGATGATCGGCTGGGGCCTGTGCCTGGTGGCTTTCGGCTTCTTTGACTCTATCGTTGTCAGCTTCGTGACGCTGGCGGTGGGCGGGCTCATCTACGGCCCCTTTGAGCCCCTCAAGCAGACCGTCGTGCAGCGCTACAGCCCTCCTAGCCTGCTGCCCTCGCTGGCGGCAGGGAGCGCCCTCCTGACCGTGCCCGCGTCTCCCTTGGGGACCGCTGCGGGCGGGCCGATTGTCGCCGCCCTGGGGCCTGGGGGCACCATCCTCTGGTCCGGCCTGGCGACCATAGCGGCCGCTCTGCTCGCTTGGGGATGGCTTCTTGGGAAAGGGCGCCGGGCCCGTTTCTCGGGCTCCGGTTACCGCGGGTAGGCCGCCGAGGCTTTGGCACGACGCGTTCACCTGGGGCTGGTAGCGAGGAGTGAGCAGCTGGCTAAGGTGCAGGTCGGCCAGAGTGTCCCGGAAGATCCGGGAGTCTCGATAGGACTTGGCGTTGTCGGTCATCACCGCCTCGACTGAGACGCCATGGTCGCGGTGGAAGCGCTCAGCCCGCCGCAGGAAGTAGGCGCAGGTGGGCCCCTCTCGTCAGGCGCGGGGGATTCCCAGCCCCTTCCTGAAATTTTCAAGCTAAGAGGCGAACTGCCTCCAGTTTCCCTCGGAGATGACTTCTACGACATCGTCGGCAACTTGGATGGCAGTCTGGTCATCAATCGCATATCCCGGTACCGCAAGTGCTGCAGCCCACTTTTCTGCGTTGGCCATGCAGTTGTCTGGCAAATCCTCGTGATCCAGATGCGGAAACAGTGCAAAATCGACTACTCCCAGCGCGTCATCGCCACCGGAGGACGGCTTCCAGCCTACGAACTCCTCGCCGACTCGGGGGCCCATCACCATGCTCCCTCCGCTCAGCCCCACGTATACCACCTTATCCAGCGTCGGCAGCATGTCTGCCAGTCCGGACTGCCGCATCCAGTGGCATAGGTATAAGGCGTCGCCACCATTCACCAGCAGTGCGTCGGTCTCCCGGACCAGGGGAACCCAACGTTGCGCGTCCAGGCTGGGCAGCGCGGTGAGTTCCAGCACCCCCAAGGACTTCCACCCCAATTCGCACATGGGGGTGGAAGCTCGTCCGCTGATGAACCGCCAGGCAGAACCGGGACCACCCAGTGCGTAGGTCGCGGTGGGTATGCAGAGGGCGTCGCAGTCGCCAATCGGCTTGCCCAATAGGCCGACCAGCGAGTCGTGGATGCTCGCATTCTTGATGCCGGCGGAAGTGAGAAGAAGCTTCATAGTGCCCTTCCTTGTTTCAAGTTGTCCCTGCGCCCCTTCTCGTCGCGATTCCCAAGTAACTGGCGCACGTGGAGGCATGCACGTAGTCATTCGCAGTCTTCTCAGGCCAGCTCGTGAGGCAGTCGGCGACCGGTTGGCCGTCAGGGGCCGGGAGCAGACCGTCAGAGCCAGCCTTCATGGCGGTGGTCAGTGGGCAGCTGCCTCCGCCGTGGTCCAGGCGCAGGGGTGGGTCCTCCAGCCCGGCTCGTCGGTGACGGCGGCGACCAAGCCCGTTGCCTCGCCAGTGGGCGCTCCCCTCCCGTTTGCTCCTCCGACGCAGCGTCCGGAGGGGACACGCGAGTTCGCCTGCGTCCGCCTGCAGTCGCCGTCAAAGCTGGTGTCATTCGCCGAGCCGGCACTTGTGGCCATGGGCGTCAGCGTAGCATTCGGAGATCAAAAATGGGGTGCCGCCAGCAGGATTCGAACCTGCGACCCTGGGCTTAAAAGGCCCCTGCGCTACCACTGCGCCATGGCGGCTGGTCGGGAGCGTACCGCAGCCCGGCTGGCAGCATCTTGATCGTGGTCCAGGTTGAGCAGGATGGAGCCCGCGGCCCGGGGTGCGGTCCGGGCACGAGCTAGAATCGAGTTTGATCGACGGTGTGAATCCAGGCGCTCTAGAGGAGCCATGAGCCAGAACGGACACGTCCAGACCGGGACCGCCAGGGTCAAGCGCGGACTCGCCGAGATGTTGAAGGGCGGGGTAATCATGGACGTGGTCACGCCGGAGCACGCCGCCATCGCCCAGGAGGCGGGAGCCGTCGCGGTCATGGCTCTGGAGCGGGTGCCGGCTGACATCCGGGCCCAGGGGGGAGTCGCCCGCATGAGCGACCCCAAGCTGATCAAATCGATCATGGCCGAGGTCTCGATCCCGGTCATGGCCAAGTGCCGGATCGGGCACTTCGTGGAGGCCCAGATCCTGGAGGCGCTGGGGGTCGACTACATCGACGAGTCCGAGGTCCTGACCCCGGCCGACGAGCAGAACCACGTCAACAAGTGGCTCTTCAAGGTGCCGTTCGTCTGCGGCGCACGCGACCTGGGCGAGGCGCTGCGGCGAATCTCCGAAGGGGCGGCGATGATCCGGACCAAGGGTGAGGCTGGCACCGGCGACGTGGTCGAGGCCGTCCGGCACATGCGCGCGGTCAGCCAGGAGGTCCGGCGGCTTCACTCGCTGCGGGAGGACGAGCTCTCCTCCGCCGCGAAGCAGCTGGGCGCTCCGTTGGAGCTGGTGCGCGAGACGGCCGAGCTGGGCCGACTGCCGGTCGTCAACTTCTCGGCGGGAGGGCTGGCCACCCCGGCCGACGCCGCTTTGATGATGCAGCTGGGCTGTGACGGCAACTTCGTCGGCAGTGGCATCTTCAAGAGCGGAGATCCGCTGCGCCGGGCCAAGGCCATCGTCGCGGCCACCACCTACTTCGACAAGCCCGACGTGCTGGCCGAGATCAGTGAGGATCTGGGCGAGCCCATGGTCGGGATCGGGGTCTCGAGCCTGGCCAAGGAGGAGCTCCTGGCCGGAAGGGGCATCTGACCCGGCGGGGAGCAGCCTTGAGCTCCAGCCCCAAGGTCGGCGTCCTCGCTCTCCAGGGGGACGTCCGCGAACACCTCCAGGCTCTTGAGAGTTGCGGCGCCCGGGCCTCCCGAGTGCGGACGCCGGAGGAGCTGCAGGGCCTCCAGGGACTCGTGATCCCCGGGGGCGAGAGCAGCACCATGAGCCACCTGATCCACCGCTTCGAGCTGGAGGAGCCCCTGCGCCAGGCACTGTCTCGGGGTCTGGCCTGTCTCACCACCTGCGCTGGCACCATCCTCGCCGCGCGCCAGATCCGAGACGGCCTCCCAGGCCAGATCCAGCTGGGGTTCCTTGACATCGTGGTGCGGCGCAACGCCTACGGCCGCCAGCTGGAATCGGGCGAGGTCGACCTGGAGGTGCAGGGAATCGAGGGCGCCCCGATGCGGGTGGCCCTGATCCGGGCTCCCGCGATCGAGGAGACGGGACCTGGGGTCGAGGTGCTGGCGGAGCACCAGAGCCGGCCGGTCGCGATCCGGCAGGGGCGGCACCTGGGTCTGACCTTTCACCCCGAGATCACCCAGGATCCCCGCCTCCACCGCCTCTTCCTCAGCTGGCTCTGAGATGATGAAGTCGCCAATCCAGGTCCCCGCTACGGGGACCGCCAGCCCCGCAGAGAGGGCAAACTGAGGCCGTGCAGGTACGATCCGCCAGTTATCGCGACCTGAACCGGGTAGACGAGCTCTACCACGCCAGCCTCGCGGTGGAGCAGGAAATCGACCAGAGCCTCCAGAGCGCCGGGCCCCAGAGCCCCGTGCCCGGTCCGGCCCTGGCCCGCGCCTGGTCCATCCTCACCAAGAGCCTCTCCGCGCTCATGCCCCTGGCGGACGTCGGCGACCAGCTATACGTCGCCGAGAGCGACGGCAAGGTGGTGGGCTTCATCCAGGCGGAGCCGGCGCCGGGCAAGGGCGCCTGGCGCATCCTCAACCTCTGTTTGGCCTCGAGCGCCGAAGGCCATTTCGCCGGCGTGCCCCTCCTCCAGCACCTGGTCAACGAGGGGCTCGAGCGCAAGGTCACCCGTTTCCTGGTCCGGATCGCCGAGGACCATCCCCTGCAGCAGATGTTCCGGGAGCAGGGCTTCCAGCCCTTCGCCACGGAACAGATCCGCTTCCGGGAGCTGCCCAAGCCGCCGGCCCACCAGCCCGACCCCTGGTCGGCGGCTACGCCAGAGGACCTGCACGGCATCTACCTCCTCTATCTGCGGACGGCGCCCCACGCGGTGGCGGCGGTGGAGGCA
The DNA here is from genome assembly GCA_050734425.1 of Candidatus Dormibacteria bacterium. Taxonomy (GTDB): domain Bacteria; phylum Chloroflexota; class Dormibacteria; order Aeolococcales; family Bog-877; genus Bog-877. The sequence continues at coordinate 77,601 of JBOHUL010000083.1, read as the reverse complement.
CCCAACCTGAGCCAGTGGAAGGCCACCTTCCAGCTGGGCTGGCTAGGACGGCTCAACGGCCGCACCGGCGACTCGCGCCACTACGTCATCCGCCGTCCGGAGGGGATCATTGCCTGGGCTGGGGTCCGGCTCCGGGCCCGGGCCCGCCCCACCGTGATCAGCCTGATGCTGGATCCCCGGGAGGGTCAGCTGGCGGTGGAGGCGGTCCACAGCCTGCTGAGCCAGGTCCCCCCGGGACCCACCCTGTGCCTCCTGCGCCACTACGACGGCGAGCTCCACCGGGCGGTGGCGGCGCGGGGGTTCGAGCCGGTGGCGACCCAGATCCTGATGGCCCGGGACATGCCCCTCAAGCTCCGGATCCGGCACCTGGCCGAGCAGAAGAAGGCGATCCTGGCGGGCGGGATCCCGGTGGTGCAGGCCCAGGGCGTCGACGCGCACCCCTGAGCGCAGTTGCAGATTGCGCTCAGGCTTGCGCTATATTCGAGCGGTGCTACTGGGCAGGGAATGCCAGGACCTCGTTCCGGCGCGGCTGCCCGGACTCGGAGGGAGTGCACGCTAGGCGGCGGCTTCGGGGGCTGGTGGGACGCCAGTTGCGAGGTCGGCGGGAGGCCCGAGCCTGACTGCGTCTGACCCTGCCTTCGGCGCCTCCTTCCCAGAGGAGCTGGAGCTCTTGATCAGCACCCTGCCGCCCCACCTCTATCGAGCGGTGAGGCAGCTGCCCGACGAGCAGGACGATCTCCTGGAGATCGTCCTCGACCTGGGGCGGGAGCCCGAGGCCCGTTTCGAGAGTGAGGAGGTGTTGCTCAGCCCGACCCCGGTCAGCCCTGAGGACATCGCCTACGTGGCGGGTCGGGTGGGCGCCTTCGGCGGCGACAACCGAGCGGGTATCGCGCGCACGCTGCACCGGATCAGCGCCATCCGCAACCGAGGGGGCGAGATCGTGGGCCTCACCTGTCGGGTGGGACGGGCGGTCACCGGCCGGGTCGAGATCATCCGGGACATCGTGGTCAGCGGCCAGAGCCTGCTCTTGGTCGGGGAGCCCGGAGTTGGCAAGACCACAATGCTCCGAGAGGTGGCCCGGATTCTGGCGGACGAGAGTCGCAAGCGGGTGGTGGTGGTCGACACCAGCAACGAGATCGCCGGGGACGGCGACATTCCCCACCCCGGGATCGGCCGGGCGCGCCGGATGCAGGTGGCACGTCCCGAGCTTCAGCACGCGGTCATGATCGAGGCGGTCGAGAACCACATGCCCCAGGTGATTGTCATCGACGAGATCGGGACCGAGCTGGAGGCGGCCGCGGCCCGGACAATCGCCGAGCGGGGCGTGCAGCTGGTCGGCACCGCCCATGGCAATACCTTGGACAACCTGCTGGTCAACCCGACCCTCAACGACCTCCTGGGGGGCATCCAGTCGGTCACCCTCTCAGACGAGGAGGCGCGGCGCCGGGGGACGCAGAAGTCGGTGCTGGAACGCAAGTCCCCGCCAACCTTCGACGCCCTTGTCGAGATCGTGGACCGGCAGCGGGTGACGGTGCACATGCCGCTGGCGGACGTGGTCGACGACGCTCTCCGGGGACGGCCCCGGCCGGCGCAGCTGCGGGAGTCGCATTCGGGCCGGGGCATCACCACCCGCCTGGTCGAGCCCCCTCCCTTTGACGACCGGGGTTCGCGGGAGCTGTTCGGGGAGATCCCGGGTCCCCCCCGGGGCCGGAGACCGACGACTCTGGCGGATCTGGTGGAGGGGCATGCCGGCCACGCGGCGGGGAGCGTGACCGCGGTCTTCCCCTACGGAGTTTCCCGTGTGCACCTGGAGCAGGCGATCCGCGAGCTGAAGGTTCCGGTTCGGATCCAGCACCATGTCGACGACGCCGACGTCGTACTGACCCTGAAGAGCTACTACCGGCGCCGCGACTCCCCCCTCCGCGCGGCCGAGGGAGAGGGCATCCCAATCTCGATTTTGAGGAGCAACACCGTATCCCAGGTGCGCGCCTTCCTTGCCCAGCTGTTCAGCATCGAACCCCACGACCCTACCGATGACGCCCTACGCGAGGTGCGCGAGGGGATCGAGCGGGCGCGGCTCGGCGCGACGGTCGAGCTCTCCCCTCAGAATGCCTACGTCCGCCGCCTGCAGCACCAGGTGGTGGAGCAGAGCGACCTGGTCGCCCGGAGCACCGGCAAGGAGCCGCGGCGGCGGTTGCGGATCTACCCGGGCAGCCAGGCCTCGTAAGCCGAATTGCGCAGGGGCGGGCGCGGACTCTTCGTCAGCGTTGAGGGCATCGACGGCTCCGGGAAGTCGACCCAGGCGCGGCTGCTTGCCGCCCGGCTCAAGGCGGAGGGCGAACTGGCGCTCCTCCTCCGGGATCCGGGATCGACCGAGCTGGGAGAGGCGGTACGCACGGTACTGCTGGCTCCGGGCCGAGCTCCGGCGCCCGATCCCCTGGCGGAGGTGGCGCTCTTCCTGGCGGCCAGGGTGCAGCTACTGCGCCAGCGGATCGAGCCGGCGCTGAGCCAAGGCCACGTGGTGGTCTGCGACCGCTACCTCGACTCCACTCTGGCCTACCAGGGCTTCGGTCGCGACCTGGACCAGGGGCGCCTCCTCGAGCTCCACCGTCTCCTGGGGGCAGCCCGGCGCCCCGACCTCACCCTGCTCCTGGACCTGGCCCCAGCTGAGGCCCGCGCCCGGCTGCGGGGGTCGGGCCCCGAGGACCGGATGGAGCTGGAGCCGACCGCCTACCATGAGCGGGTCCGGCAGGGGTATCTGGCTCTGGCCGGGATGTCCCCGGAGCGGGTGGTCGTTCTCCCCGGCGACCGCCCCAAGGACGACCTGGCCGAATCCTGCTGGAGACTGACCCTGGAGCGCTTGTCGACGAGGAGGGCCGAGTGAAGCTGGTGCTGGCGATCGTGCATGAGCAGGACACGACCCGAGCGATCGAGGTTCTGGGTGGGCGTGGCTTCGGCGTGACCCGACTCATCAGCGAGGGCGGGTTCCTGCAACGGCGCAACTCGCTGCTTCTCCTCGGAGTTGACGACAACCTGGTCGACGAGGTCATCTCGACCCTGACCTCGGTCTGCAAGCCCCGGCACGAGCAGCTGGGCGGCGGCCTCCAGGGAGGGACCATGGCCGAGGCGGACGTCGAGGTCGAGGTGGGTCGGGCAACCGTCTTCGTCATGGAGCTGGCGAGGGTCGAGCGGATCTAGCTGAGTTTCCAGGTCGATCTCGCGAGCGATTTATACTTCCGCGGTGGCGCTGCTGCGCATGCCGCAGGTGGGCGGCCAGGGAGAGCCGGCGGAGCCGCGCTTGGGAGAGCGCGGCCACGTCCCTACGAACGTGGGCGCGCCCAAGCACGGGGACCGGTGCCGATGAAGGCGGCTCGGAAACGCCGATTGCGCTTTGGCTGGCCCGGCCCGACGAGGACCATGGTCCTGCTGGCCTTGGCCCTGGCGGGGATCCTGGCCTACCTGGACAAGCTGGTGTGGGTCTTCGTGCTCCTTTACTCGGTGCTTCTGGCCCTGGCCCTGGCGGCCGCCTGGACCTGGTGGTGCTGCCGCCACCTCCGCCTGGACCGTGATGGCGGTGGCCAGCCGCGGGTGGTCGGAGAACAGCTGCTGGAGAAGTTCCGTCTCCAGAATGACTCCGGGCTGCCCATCCGCCTGGCCGAGGTGCGGGACCGCTCACCCCTGGCCGATCAGCGCCCACGCCGCGTGATCTCCCTGGCCCCCCGCCAGATAGTCACCTGGGAGTCCAGGGTCCACCTCGGCGAGCGGGGCCGCTTTGAGCTGGGCCCGACCGAGCTCCGCCTCTCAGACCCCTTCGGCTTGTTCCAGCGGCGGCTCCTCTTCCCCGCCCGGGAGACTCTCCTGGTCCACCCCCAGCTGGTGACGGTTGCTGCCAGGAGCCTTCCCGGGGCCGACCCCACGCCCCGGCGCCGGAAGCGAGACGGCGGCCGTTACATCCCGGAGGTGGCCCACGACCTGCTTGTCCTGCTGGACCTGAACCACCTGAGGCATCGGGGCGATGGAGCGGACAGCACCCTGGAGTACGCCCTGACCGTGGCCGGCTCGGTGGCGCGGGCGGCAGCCCAGCAGGGCCGCTCAGTGGCACTCACCGCCTCGGGTGAGCCCACCTGGCGCATCCCCGCAGGCCGGGGGGAGATCCACGAGCGCCACCTATTCGACTACCTGGCCGTGGCCGGGACCAGCGGCCGCCGCCCCTTCGCCGAGCTGGTGAGCCTGGAGATGGCCGCCTGGGGTGGCCGCGGCGGCACGGTGCTGATCACCCCTGACCGCGACTCGGAGTGGGTGGCCGCGGCAGCTGCAGCCACCAGGCCTGGTGAGCGCCCCCTGGCAGTCTTGCTGGACCCGGTGGAGCCGGGGATGACGGCATTCCGCCTGCCGGCCCAGTGGCGGCTGGTGCTGGACCTCTGGGTGGTGCACCACGCCGACGACCTGCTGCGCCTGGACTTGGGTCACGGGCGCGAGGTGGTCTGACGTGGCGCGTGACGGGTAGCGGCAGGACCGGGTGAGCTCGGGGGAGGAGAGCCCGACCGAATCGGGTTCGTTGGAGCTGGCCATCCTTGGGAGTGGTTCAGCCTTCTCCGAGGTAGGCCACAACGCCGGCTACCTGGTCGACCAGGACCTGCTCCTGGAGTGTGGGGCGCCGGCGACGGCCCTGCTGGGCCAGGCGGGAAGGAGCCTGGCCCAACTGCGCCAGGTGCTGATCTCCCACCTCCACGGCGACCACTTCTCCCAGCTGCCGCTGCTGCTGGCCGCCAGGGCGGTCCGGCACGAGGACGCCCCGCCGCTGCGGGTGGCGGGGCCGCGCGGCACCGAGGCCCAGCTCCACGCCCTGGGAAAGCTGGACCTGGGCGACGACTTCTGGGCCCACGTCTGGGCCTCGGGGCAGGTCAGCGTCGAGGAGTGGTCGGGGGGTCAGAGCGGAAGCCTCGGCGACTACCGGATCCAGGCCTACCAGGTGGAGCACGCGGCCCAGTTGATCTGCCTCGGATTCCGGATTGAGAAGTCGGGCGTGCGCCTCGGCTACTCCGGGGACACAACCCTCTGCCAGGGAGTCCGCGACCTGGCAGGATCCGTGGACTACCTGCTCTGCGAGTGCAGCAGCATGACCGCGCCCGCGCCCATCCACATGTGGCGGGAGGAGGTGGAGCAGCTGATGGCCGAGTGTCCCCAAGCCCGCTTCATCCTCACCCACCTCAGCGAGCGGGCACAGGTCAAGGGCGCGATTTTGGCCTCGGATGGGCTGGTGCTGCGGCTCCAAGCCGTCCCACGGGACTGAAGGGCCGCAGCTCAGGCGGGTCCTCCCCCTCAAGCACCGCCCGGACCAGCAGCTGGGAGGTGGCCGGAGCCAGGAGAACCCCATTGCGGAAGTGGCCCGTGGCCATGAGGATGGGACACCCGGGTTCAAGCCGACCGAGCAAGGGCAGCCCGTCGCGGAACCGGGGCCTGAGCCCGGCCCAGACATGCGCCACCCGCGCCTGGCCCAGCTCCGGTACCAGGTCCAGCACCGCGGGCAAGATGTCGGCCACGCCTGCCAGGGTGGCCCACGAGTCAAAGCCGGCCCGCTCCTCGGTGCTGCCCAGCAGCACCAGCCCCGAGCGCTTCTGGAGCAGGTAGCCGTGATCCCCGTAGACAATCTGGGAGAGCAGTCTCCGGCCCGGGTCGACCGCGACTATCTGCCCCCGGATCGGCTCGACCAAGGACCCGTCACCTGGTTTACCGGGGATGAGGGACCCGCTCCAGCTCCCGGCGGCGACGATGAGGAAGTCGCAGGCGCGAGCCTCACCTCCTTTGACGGTCAGCCGAGGCCGACCCCGCACCAGCGAGCAGGACTCGACCTCCGTGTCGGTCTCCACCGCCACCCCGAGACCTCGGCAGGCGCCGACCAGCGCGTCGACCACTCGGTGGCTGTGGACGTGGCCGTCCTGGGGATAGTGGAGCCCCGCCAGCACCTTGTGGCCCAGTCCGGGGAGCAAGCGGCGCAGCTCCTCGGGTGACAGGACCCGGCTGACCTGGACCCCATCGTGCCGCTGCGCCTCCGCCTGGAGCCGGAGCCGCTCCACCCCGGCCGTGTCGGTCGCAAGCCGTAGCAGCCCTGACTGCTCCAGCTCGCAGTCGACCCCCGAGGCCCGGGCGAGCCCGGAGGCGAACTCGGGCCAAAGACCCCAGCTCAGGCGGCAGAGGGCGAGGAAGGGACCGCCCTCGGTGGCCTCGGCTCCCTGGGCCAACATCCCCGCCGCAGCCGCCGAGGCCTGGTCGCCGCAGCGGCTGCCCCGCTCCAGAATCGTGACCCGACCTCCACCGGCAGCCAGGCCGTAGGCCACGGCAAGCCCCTCCAGTCCCCCTCCGACCACGAGACAGTCGGGGCCGCGCTGGGGGCTCACTCAGCTGAGGATAGGGCCGCCCCCCCGGGGACCCGGCCCGGTTCCGCCCGCCACCAGCCCTCCCCCGCCCTGACCAGGGCCGCGATCATGCCATCGCGAAGGCCGCGCTCGGCGATGCGGATGCGCTCCAGGGAGAGCAGCTCCATCAGCCGGACCAGGATGAGGGTGCCGCCCCGGCAGAGCCGGGCCCGCTCCAGGGCCATCCCGGTGCGGCGGGCCAGGTCTGGGGCCGGCTCGGCGGCGAGGCTCTTGATCAGCGCCCCCACCTGGGTCCGGGTCAGGCCCTGGGTACCATCGAGGCCAAGCAGCCGGGGCAGGTTGGTGACGGTGCCCCCGGTGCCCAACGCCACCTCAAAGGTGGAGCCAAGGTGGGGCAGCGAGATCCCCCGGGAGACCGACTCCACCATGGCGTCCCACTCGGACGCATCAGGTGGCTCGGACGTGGCCATGGCCGCGAGCGACCCCGAGCCCAGGCGCAGAGACGCCCGCTGGCAGACCCCGCCGGCCGGGCCCCAGGCCACCTGGGAGGAGGCGCCACCGATGTCCAGGACCAAGGCTGACCGACCTTGGGCCACCGTCATGGTCGCGCCGTCGAAGGTCAGCTGGGCCTCGACCTGGGAGGGGAGGACGTGGACCGCCCCCCCCCCGGTGACCGCCCCCAACCGCTTGGCCACCTCGGCCCCGTTGCTGGCGGCCCGCAGGGCCTCGGTAGCCCCGATCGCGATCTCGTCCACCTGCGCCTTGCGGGCGTCATCCACCTGCCGGCGCAGGGCCCTGATCGCCAGCCCCAGCCGCTCCTCGCCGATGGCACCCTGCCGGCTCACATCCAGTCCCAGCTGGACGAATTCCCGGTGGTGGAAGAGCGGGATCGGCAGCCGTCTGGGGGGACAACTGGCCACCAGCAGGTGGACGGTGTTGCTGCCAATGTCGATGGCCCCGAAGCGAGGGCCCGCATCCCTGGTCAGGGCGGGGAGGGAACTCACAGCGGTGAAGAGGCGAGGGCCACCGGGGTAGTTTGCGCGATGTCGCCCGTACGCCCCTGCCTATACTCGCCAGATCGCCGCACGCAGCCTCTACCTCGTCCGCCACGCGATGGCTCTAGAGCGGGACAGCTGGGAGGGGCCCGACGATCTCAGGCCACTCAGTCCTGCCGGGTGGCGCCAGGCGCTGGCGCTGGCGGAGCTGCTGGGCTCTCTAGCCGTCCGGGCGCACTACAGCAGCCCCGCCCGCCGCTGTCGCGACACCCTGTTGCCCCTGGCCCACCGGCTGGGGCAGGGCGTGACCGCGGACCCCCAACTGGCGGAGGGGATCGGCGGTCCCGGGGGGGACAGGGCCCGGCTGCTCAGGGAATTACTGTCGAGCCTTTTCGTTCGGGAGGCCTTGGGCGGGACGTTGGATGGGGTCACTACCTGCACTCACGGGGATCGGATCCCCCAACTCCTAGAGGGCGCCGGGGTCTCGGGCAGCCGCCGCTGTCCCAAGGGAGGAGTCTGGAGGCTCGACCTCGGTCGGGACCTGGATCGGGTCGAGGGAGCCGTCTATTTGGGCCGTCCGGGCGGGGACGGGGGCTGGGACCTCAGTTGAGGGCACCGTCCGCCCCGTCTCCGTTGGGCGGCGCCCAAGCCCAACGACTGCTGGAGCTTCTGACCGCCCTGGGCTCCGACGCCCTGCTGCTGGTCGACGATTCCCGCCGGGTGCTGTGGTCCAGCCCCAACGCACCGGCTTTGCTGGCCGCCAGCGGCACCTCGGAGTCAGGCTCCGACCCCACCCCGATCGCGGAGGGGACGCCGCTGGCCCAGGTCCTGGACGATCCCAAGGCGGGTGACCTGGTCGCCCGGGTCCTGGACAAGGACCGAACGCTGCGGCAGGAGCTGAGGCAGAGCGACTGGCGCCGGATTCTGCGGGCGGTGGCAGCCCCACTCGAGGCCGGCCCCCAGGGCCGCCGGGTGGCCCTGATCTTGAGCGACATCACCTCGGAGCGGCGGCTGGGCCGAGCTCACCACGAGCTGATCGCCAACCTCTCCCACGATCTCCGCACTCCCCTCGCCAGCCTGCAGCTGATGGCCGAGACCTTGACCGGCCAGGCTCAGGACGATCCCCAGGCGGTGCGGCTCTTCGCTGGCCGCATCGCCAAGGAGGTTCAGCGGCTGCACGGCCTGGTCGCGGCCATCCTCGATCTGAGCCGACTGGAGGCGGGGGCTGAGCGGACCGAGATCGCGGAGGTGGACCTGCTCCAGGTGGCCCGCCAGGCGGTCCGGGAGTTGCGGCCCCAGGCCAAGGAGCGCCGTCTCCAGCTGCAGATCCGGGGGAAGCCGGCTCCCGCCCTGGCCGACCCCGGCCGGCTGGAGCGGGCGCTGGTCAACGTCCTCGACAACGCTCTCAAGTTCACCAGCGCCCCAGGCTCGGTCACGGTGACCGCGGGCCGGTCCACCGGCCGCCCCACCATCTCGGTCCGCGACACGGGCTCGGGGATCACCAGGAGCCAGCTCCCCCGGATCTTCGACCGCTTCTACACCGGCGACCGCTCCCGCAGCGGCCGCAGCAGCGGTTTGGGACTCTCGATCGCCAAGCAGGCGGTCGAGCTCCAGGGGGGCGAGATCCGGGTGCGCAGCACTCCTGGAGTGGGGACCGTGGTCCGGATCGTCCTGCAGGCGCCCTGAGGCCCCGGAGTCCGGGCCCATCTGCCTGGTCTACCATCGGGCAGATGGCGACCTCGACCTCGAAGGGACTGGAGGCGGACCTGGCGGCGCTGCGAGACGGCGTCCGGGTCCTGGGCGGGATGGTGGCGGCCGGCGTCGCGGGCGCCATGTCCGGGCTGGAGGAGCGAGACGGCGACCGGCTCCGGGCGGTGGTCGAGGGTGACCTGGTGCTCAACGAACGCCACCGCCAGGAGCGGATCCGGGGACTGGCGGTGCTGGCCCAGCAGCACCCCACCGGCAGTGAGCTGAACGAGGTCTTCGGCCTGATGCTGATGACCTCGGAGCTGGAGCGGATGGGGGACCACGCCAAGAGCTGCGCCCGCTACGCCCTGCCCCTGATCGAACTCAGCACCCGGCCCAAGCTGGAGACCATCTTGCGCATGGGCGGCTACGTCGAGGAGCAGGTGCGCGACATCCTGGGCGCCGTCACCACCGGGGACCACCGGCGGGCCCAGGACATCGCCGCCCGCGACGACCGGATCGACCGCATCTACCACCGGGTCTTCGACGACATGGTCGAGACCATGCGGGAGCAGCCGGAGTGGGCCTACGCCGGCACCAACTTGATCTTCATCGCCCACAACCTGGAGCGAATCGCCGACCGGGTGACCAACATCGCCGAGGACCTGGTCTTCCTGGCCACGGGCCGGATGACCGAGCTCGGCTAGTGGCCCTGGAAGGCGCCAACGCCGGCCGGGGGCGCCGGATCCTCATCGTCGAAGACGACGAGACGGTGCGGATGACGCTCCGCTACAACCTGGCCGCCCACGGCTACGTGGTGGCCGAGGCCGGCAGTGGCACGCGGGGCCTGGAGCAGGCCCGGCGGCGGCCGCCGGACCTGGTGGTTCTGGACCTGATGCTGCCGGAGCTGGGCGGCGAGGAGGTCTGCCGCATCCTCCGGCGCGAGTCGGACGTGCCCATCCTGATGCTCACCGCGCGGGCCTCTGAGCCTGAGAAGGTCGAGGGGCTGGAGCTGGGCGCAGACGACTATATGACCAAGCCCTTTGGGATCAAGGAGTTCCTGGCCCGGGTCGAGGCCCTGCTGCGACGGGCCGAGCGACCCGCCCGCCCCCGGGCTGCGGCGGCACGGCTGGAGCTGGGGGAACTGGTGCTGGACCCAGCCGCCCGCCGCCTCACCGTCGCCGGCCAGGAGGTCAAGATGAGCCCCAAGGAGTTCAGCCTGCTCCACTACCTGCTCCAAAACCCGGGCCGGGCCCACAGCCGCAAGGCGTTGCTCCGAGCGGTCTGGGGCCAGGACTTCGGTGGCGACGACCAGACGGTGGCGGTGCACATCCGCTGGCTCCGGGAGAAGTTCGAGAGCTTCCCCACCCTGCCCTTCAGGATCGGGACCGTCTTCGGGGTCGGCTACCGCCTGGATCTGGCCAAGGGGGTCGAGGGCGGCCTTTGAACGCGGGGCCGGCGGTCTCGGTCAGTGGGCTGCGCAAGTCCTATGGCGCCCTCCTGGCGCTGGAGGGTCTCGACCTGGAGATCGCCTCCGGCGAGGCGGTCGCCATCCTGGGCCCCAACGGCGCCGGCAAGACCACGACGGTCGAGATCCTGGAGGGGTATCGACGGCCCGACTTGGGTCGGGTCCGGGTCCTGGGCCTCGATCCCCGGCAGCAGGGACGCCAGCTCCGGCCGCTGGTGGGCCTGATGCTCCAGGAGGGAGGCGTCTACCCCACTCTCAAGGTGAGGGAGACGCTGCGGCTCTTCGCCAGCTTCTTCGCCGATCCCCTGGACCAGCTCGAGCTCCTGGAACGGGTGGGTCTGAGCCAGAGGGCCGGCGCCCGCTATCGTCAGCTCTCCGGCGGGGAGAAGCAGCGCCTAGCCTTGGCCCTGGCCCTGGTGGGGCGGCCCAGGCTGCTCTTCTTGGACGAGCCCACGGCGGGCATGGACCCCCGGGCCCGGCTGCTGACCTGGGAGATCGTGGAACAGGCCCGCAGCGGCGGTACGACCATCATCCTGACCACCCACTCGATGGAGGAGGCCGAGCGTCTGGCCGACCGGGTGGCGATCCTCAACCGGGGCCGGCTGATGGCCTTCGACTCCCCGAGTCGGCTGCGCCAGGACGGTGGCGGCGACCGCATCCGCTTGGAGCTGGACGGCGAGTTGGCACCGTTCCTGCTGGAGCGCCTGCGCGGGCTGCCGGCGGTGGCCGAGGTGACCGATCTGGGTCGGGCCGCCTACGAGCTCCGCAGCCCCTCGCCCCGGGACGCGGCCGCCCAGATCACGGAACTGCTCCGCGGCGAGGGCCCGCAGCTGGCCGCGCTGAGGCTGGGGCGGAGCTCGCTTGAGGAGGTCTACCTGCGCCTGACCGAGACCCCGAGGTGAACCCGGCGACCTCGTTGGGGCGAGAGCGGACGCCACAGGCAGCCCCCTGGAGCCGGGTCTTTGTGGCCCAGTTCCGCGTGGAGCTGACCCTGCTGCTGCGTCAGGGGGAGAACCTCCTGGTGATCGTCATCCTCCCGGTGCTCTTGCTGGTGCTCTTCACCAGCGCCCGAATCTTCCCCGTGGGCGGGGTCAAGCCCGTCCAGTTCCTGCTCCCGGGGATCCTGACCGTGGCCCTGATGTCCACCGGCCTCGTCACCCTGGGCATCTCGACCGCCTACCAGCGCTACTACCAGGTCCTGAAGCGGCTCGGAGGAACCCCACTGCCCCGGTCGGCCTTGGCCGCGGCCAAGGCCGCTGGGGTGCTGGTGGTGGAGGTGCTCCAGGTGGTGCTCTTGGTACTGATCGCCATGCTGGGACTGGGCTGGCGGGGGCAGGGCTCGCCGGCTCTGACGGTCCTGGTCCTCTTCGGGGGCGCGATCCTCTTCGCCGCCATGGGCCTGACACTGGCCGGGGCGCTCCGGGCCGAGCTCACCTTGGGCGGCGCCAACGGGATCTTCATCCTGTTCCTGGTCCTGGGAGGCGTTGTGCTGCCGGTGGACCACCTCCCGCTCTGGATCCAGCCCCTGGCCCACGTCCTGCCGGCCGCGGCGATGAGCTCGTCGCTGCGGGCGGTGATGGGGGGAACAGTGCCTCAGGCCTCGGACCTGGCGCTGCTAGGGGGCTGGGCCGCGGCGGCGGTGCTCGCCGCCGTCCTCTTCTTCCGCTGGGAGTAGGTCGGGCTCCGCCGGGGAATACGGTGGGGAGGGCCGGACGCGGTGCTACCTTAGACTGCGGGTGTTTTCAGTGGAGATGGGGCCAGAATGAGCTCGGATACCGCCAGGACTGCGATGCCGGCGCCGGAGCGGACGCTCCCGGGCCGGACCCTGGAGATGCCGCTGAGCCGTCTCCACGCTGTCCTCGGGACCGGGCTGCGGCCGCCCTTCCCGGAGGGGAGCCAGCAGGCGATCTTCGCCATGGGCTGCTTCTGGGGTTCCGAACCCACCTTCTGGCGCCTGCCGGGGGTGCACGCCACCGCGGTCGGATACAGCGGTGGTCTGACGCCCAACCCCACCTACGAGGAGGTCTGCTCCAGCCGCACCGGCCATGCCGAGTCGGTGCTCGTCGTCTACGACCCCAAGCGTCTCAACTACCCCACACTGCTCAAGACCTTCTGGGAGAACCACGACCCCACCCAAGGGATGCGCCAGGGCGCGGACGCGGGCACGCAGTACCGCTCCGCCATCTACTTCCTCAGTGAAGAGCAGCGCCGGCTGGCGGAGCGCTCCCGGGACGAATACCAGGGGTCCCTGTCCCGGGCGGGCCTGGGTGAGATCACGACCGAGATCGTCGGGGCCGGGCCCTTCTACTACGCCGAGGAGTACCACCAGCAGTACCTGGAGAAGAATCCCCAGGGCTACTGCGGAGTCCACGGCACCGGGGTCAGCTGCCCGGCGGGGATTCTCGCCCCTCCCTGATCCCGCCCCGGGGCAGCCGCTCACCCTCGCCGAACATCGACCAGGTCCTTGATGATCTCGAAGCTGTCCGGGTAGAGCGTCAGGCTGACAGCCCCCCTGAGACCGCCCCCGGCGAGCACGCCAGCGGTTGGGACGGGACCTCGGGACTGCTACGGCCTCCGTGGCACCCGGGCAGCTGCCCGTGGCGCATTCTCCGCCATCTGAGTCCGCTCGGCGCTCACAACGGCAGGTCAGGCGTGGCAGCTCGGAAGTGGAGGGAGGCCGGCGGTGTTGAAGACGGCAATCGTGTCTGTCCCAAATTGTTGGGTTGCCGGCGGCTGGATCAGCAGCGAGATCCAGCTCCCCGACGTCGCAGCAATCCCTTGGCCGAGAATGGCGTAGGACCGGGAACCAAAGTCCGCCACCTCGGCAACCTCCACACCGGTGGGGGGCAGGGCTTGGCCGAAGACGGCGAACCCGTCAGCCAGCGTTGCCGGTTGGCCGCTCCCCAGCAGCAGGGTCCGGCTGGGCTTGCGCGAACCCGTGGGCCAGAGGTGGAGGTAACCCTTGTGGCCGATCCAGCTGGCTCCGGCCCCATCCACCTGGTCGAAGGTCGTGCCGGGGCCGAGTTCACGCAGCTGGGCAGCCAGGTGCCCAGATAGACGCACTCGAGACCCGTTGCTCAGCCGAATCCCGGCGACGGCAGTGTGGATGCCTTGGCGGTCGAGATAGGTGTAGGTGTAGAGCAGGCGCCCGTGGAGGTACGCGACCGGCTCGAGGCGGGTGACATAGTGGAACGTGACCCGGAACGCTCTGCTGGAGCCAGTGGACAACCGCATGAGGTGCAGCACTCCCAACCCCTTTAGCGGGGAGTCGGTCCACCACAGGTAGCCCGCCTTGGGCTGGCCCAGGTCCAGTCCGAAGCGGATCGACTCGCCCTTGGCCACCTCGGGAACAACCGTGGTCACGGCCCCGCTGGCCCGGTTCCAGGCCAAGAGGGTCGTGGGTCCAGAGCCACCCCGCCCCCGCGTCAGACCGAAAACCAGCCAGCTGCCGTTGAAGCTCGAATCCAGGTTGACTGCCTCAGACCCTGTGAGCGTCTGAGGGAACTGGTAGATGGGCTCGGTCGCGCCGGAGGTGATGTTGACTTCGAAGACCCCCGTGCCGTCGGCGTCGAAGTACGTCCCCGTCGGGGGATAGATGCCCCCGGGGAAGACCAAAACTCCGTTCTGGGCGTTGCCCTCGGGGTCCGCGTGCCCGCCGTCTCGAATGGCACGGCGCCAGCTCTGGGGCAGGCTCACCCGGCAGGATCGGGCCGACGCACCAGCGGCGCTTCCCCCCAGCGGCTCCAGCAGCCGGGGTACAAGCACCGCGCCAGTCACGAGCGCGGCCACGAGCACGCCGGCGAGGGGTGCAACCCAGCGGCGCTGGCTCTGGCCGCGGTTGCGCGACGGAGTTGGCGCCGGGCCCAGGGGACGTCCCTGGGCCATCCGGTCCAGCACCCGTTCCAGCCAACGCTCGTCGGGAGTTCGAGGGTCCGTCACCCTCGTCCCTCGACCGTCTGCCGCAGCCGCCCCAGGGCTCGGCCCGTGGCCACCCGGGCGGCGTTCTCGGTCATGCCCATGGCCTGAGCCACGTCCCGGTAGGCGAGCCCGGCGCCACAGCGAAGCGCGACAAGGCGTTGGTCGCGGTCGGAGAGCTGGGTCAGGGCGTCCATGACCTGCTCCACCTCGGACCCCAGCAAGACGCGTTCCTCGGGGTCCGGAGGTGCAGGGACGCTCCGGAGCAGAGCACCCAGGAGCCGCCAGGAGCGGCGGCGATGGCGCACCTCGTCTTTGACCACGTTGCCGGCGATGCGGAGAAGCCAGAGCCGCACCCCGGTGGCATCGGGCCGAGCGCGGCCATAGGCGCGCAGCGCCTTCACAAAGGTGGTGGCGGCGGCGTCCCGGGCGGCCTCGGGGTCGGCCAAACGGGCGAGGCAGTAGCGATAGACGGCAAGCTGGTGCCGCTGGTACACCTCATCGAAGGAAAGCGGTGCCGCCTCCCGCCGCTCGGGCCGGGTCCAGGCGGGCAGGGTCTTGTCCACGACGGGCACGGTATCCACCTGCTCCATCAACGCTCGTGGGCGTCGCAATCGCACAGACACTGGGCGAGCAAAGCACACCCTCGACGTTCCCCATGCCGGCGGCGGGTCAGGTCAGGTCCCAAGCCGGGGCAATCCCCCCCGGGGGTTACCATCAGAGTTGGGTCGAACTCAAAGCGGGAGTGCCGGTTGGAGAGACGAAGCCTGGGCCGCCAGGGTCTGGTGGTGAGCGCGCTGGGGTTGGGCTGCATGGGCATGTCCGAGTTCTATGGACCAACCGACGATCGGGAGTCGGCGGCCACCATCCAGCGGGCCCTGGAGCTTGGCGTCGACTTCTTCGACACCGCCGACATGTACGGGCCCTTCAGCAACGAGCGGCTCCTGGGCGAGGCGCTCCTGGGGCGGCGCGAGCAGGCGGTAGTGGCCACCAAGTTCGGCAACGAACGCCGCGACGACGGCTCCTTCGTCGGCGTCAACGGCCGGCCTGAGTATGTCCGCCGCGCCTGTGAGGCATCGCTGACCCGGCTCCAGCTGGACCACATCGACCTCTACTACCAGCATCGGGTCGACCCCAAGGTCCCGATCGAGGAGACGGTGGGGGCCATGGCCCAGCTCGTGGACCAGGGAAAGGTTCGCTACCTGGGCCTCTCCGAGGCCTCGCCCACGACCGTGCGCCGGGCTCACGCCGTCCATCCAATCTCGGCGCTCCAGACCGAGTTCTCCCTCTTCTCCAGGGATCCGGAGGCGGAGCTGCTGCCGACCCTGCGCGAGCTCGGGATCGGCTTCGTCGCCTACAGCCCCCTGGGCCGGGGTCTGCTGGCGGCGGCGCCCCCTGAGCTGGCCGAGATCGGCGAAGGCGACTTCCGCCGCCGACGCTACCCCCGCTTCATGGATGAGCATCGCCAGCACAACCTGGAGCTTGCCGACAAGGTGCGCGAGCTGGCCCGGGCCAAGGGCGCGACCCCGGCCCAGCTGGCGCTGGCCTGGCTGCTGCACCAGGGCCAGGACATCGCCCCGATCCCAGGCACCAAGCGCCGCCGTTATCTGGAGGAGAACGTCGCCGCGACTGAGCTCCGCCTCGATCAAGAGACGCTGCTTCAGATCGATGAGGCGCTCCCGCCGGGCGCCGCCAGTGGCGACCGCTATAGCGACATGAGCGGCGTCAACCTGTAGCAACTAGGCTCACACCCACGGAGCGAGCGCGGACCTGTTCCACCCATGGGGTGGCATCACGCTTGCAGTGACACCAGGCCGATCTCAGCGGCCGCGGCCGAGACCACAAGCAATCCCCCAGCAGGGGCTCGACCACAAGATGAGGTATACAATTTGTCCACAGGCCCCACATGTCGGGCGCTATGGATCTCTGGAGGCTCAGGCCGTGCGCTGCCCCTACTGCAACCACGACGACCAGCGGGTGGTCGACTCCCGCGACTCGGAGACGGGTGAGGCTATCCGCCGCCGCCGGGCCTGCAACAACTGCAACAAGCGCTTCACCACCTACGAGCGGATCGAATCCGTCCCCTTCTACATCGTCAAGAAGGACGGACGCCGCGAGAATTTCGACCGGGCCAAGCTCTTTCAGGGATTGATGCACGCCTGCGCCAAGCGCGACATCTCCCCCACCGTCATCTCGCAGGTGGTGGAGGAGGTGGAGGCGGAGCTCAGAGGAAGAGGTCAGTCGGAGCTGGCCAGCGTCGAGGTTGGGGAGTTGGTGATGGAGCGCTTGCGCCATCTCGACGATGTGGCCTACGTCCGCTTCGCCTCGGTCTACCGCTCCTTTCGTGACGTCTCCGAGGTCCGCAATGAGATCGACCATTTGCTGTCCGGTGCCGCGGCGGCCGGTTCCAAGGCCAAGAGCTCGCGGCGGTCCCAGCCACGCTGAGCGAGGAGGAGCTCCGCCAGCGGTTCGAGGAGCTGACCGACGAGATACGGCAGGCCGAACGCGACGCCGGACGACCCGCCGGCAGCGTCCATCTCCTGCCCGTGACCAAGGGCCAGCCTCTGGAACTGGTCACGCTGGCTCTGGGACTGGGGCTCACGGAGTTGGGCGAGAGCTACGTCCAGGAGTGTCGGGCCAAGGCGTCCGAGCTCGAGCTCCAGGGATCGCCCCAGGTCGGCTGGCATCTCCTGGGCCATCTCCAGAGCAACAAGACAGGGCGTGCGGCCAGGCTCTTTCAGACCGTGGAAAGCGTGGACAGCCTGGAGTTGGCCCGGCGCCTGGGTCGGGCGCGCGTGGGACTGCCACCGCTGCCGGCGCTCCTGGAGGTGGCCCTGACCGGACTGCCCGGGCGCTCCGGGCTCGTTCCGGAGGCGCTTCTTGGCCAACTCGACGACCTGCTGGCAGTCGAGGGGATCGTCATCGAAGGCCTCATGACCGTCGCACTATCCGGCAATCCGGCTCCGGCGTTCCAAGCCTGCCGGCAGCTGTTGGAGCAGCTCCGCCACCGCAGCGGCCGCACTCTCCCGACGCTCAGCATGGGCATGAGCCAGGACTTCCCGGTGGCGATCCAGGAAGGCAGCACTGAGGTGCGCATCGGAACCCGCCTATTTGGACCGAGGTGAGAGCGAGTACGCCGACTCGCCGCGCCGTGGATGCAGGGCGAAGCCCGCGTGAACACCCCGACGGTGCCGGCGACGTCCTATTTGGTTGGCACCACTAGCAAGGGTCCGAGACCGCCAAACCTACGTGCCATCCCTCCGTGCCATCCCTCTCACCCTGAAATGTGATGAGCCTCGGTTCCCCCCCTGTTCTTCGCAGCTGCAGAGTGCGCGCTGGCGTCGGCCTATCCTTGCGAGTCGCCCGCGTCTAATTCGCTAGTCTGCGGCGGGATGGGTTCGCCCTTGTGCAAGGTGACATAGCTTTGGTCCACTCCACCGGCGTAGAGCAGACCAGTGCCCGTGTTGAAGATCACAACTTCCTCAGAACCGCTGAGCCAACCCCTCTTGCGCAACGTGGACGCCGCCGCGACGCATGCGGCTCCCTCCGGGCAGACAAACAGTCCCTCGGTGGTGGCGAGGCGCCTCTGTGCGGACACAATATCGGGGTCATCCACCGCAACGGCGCAGCCATCGGTCGCGCGCAGCGCCTCCAGAATTATGAAGTCCCCAAGGGGCTTTGGCACGGTGATCCCGAACGCGACAGTAGAGGCGTTGGGCCATGGTTCTACCACTTTCGCACCACTCTCCCACGCCTTGACGACCGGTGCGCAGCCGCTGGCCTGCACCGCCACGATTCTAGGCACCTTCGACGCGATCCATCCAAGATGCTGGCACTCCCTAAGGGCCTTGAAGATGCCTATGAGCCCGACGCCTCCCCCCGTTGGATACATGATCACATCTGGCACGCGCCATCCCAACTGCTCAAAGAGCTCAAGCCCCATCGTCTTTTTCCCTTCGAGGCGATAGGGCTCCTTCAACGTCGATGTCTCCATATAGCCCTGGCCAATGACGGCTTGTGACACCGCTACGCCTGCATCGCCGATCAGCCCGTCCACCAGATAGATCCGAGAGCCAGTGATCGCGCACTCGGTCCGCGGAACCGTCGGGGCATCGTGCGGCATCACCACCAGGGACTGCATACCCGCCCGAGCCCCGTAGGCCGCCCACGCAGCCCCGGCGTTGCCGTTGGTGGGCATCGCTATCCGCGAGACACCGAGCTCTCGTGCCCTGGAAACTCCAACGGCGGCGCCGCGGGCCTTGAAGGTTCCTGTCGGAAGCAGCCCCTCGTCCTTTAGGCTGAGCCGCTCCAGGTCGATCTCACGCCCCAATCGTGACAGCGACAGCAGTGGTGTAATCGTCTCGCCGAGGCTGACGACGCAAGTCGCTGCTCGTACGGGAAGCAGCTCGTGGTAGCGCCACAGGCTGTATGGGCGGTCGACAAACTGCGTCGGGTTGGTCTCTCTGGCAAGGGCATGGAGATCGTACTGGGCAAGCAGCGGGGCCGAGCACTCGCAAACGCCCTGGACCACGTCGGCGTCGTACTCCTTGGCGCATCGACTGCAGCACAAATGGGTGAGGTAGCTGTACTTGGTCACTTCATCGCACCGTCGCTCCCCTGCGCCGGCTTCGGCGCGACCTGCAGAGCGATCTCGACTTCCACCAGTACTACCCTCGGCCGCTGCTGCCGTCGGAAATTGACCGGGCAAGGCCTGCCTCGCCGATCACGCTCAGAGAGACGCGGTTCACCGCCTCGTACGCGGCCCAGTCGCTGACGAGCAGTGAACGTTCACGATCTAGGCGAGAGGAGCGCCCGACACTTCGACCACTCTGACGACACAGGGACGGTGCTACGCAGCGTGGCTCAGCTTCGGGCAGATTCCCGATATCACATGGACCGAGGCAGCTGCTCTTGCAGGAAGTCCAGGGAGCGCTGCCAGGCCAGGCGGTCCGCGTCGGCGTCATGGGCATCGGGGCGGTCCTCGTTGGCGAAGGCGTGGTGGGCGCCAGGATAGGTGTAAATCGCATGCGGCACCTTGGTTGCCTGAAGCCCGTCCCGTAGCTGCTGCACCGCCTCTGGCGGCGCATACTCGTCCGCCTCGCCGAAGTGAACCTGCACCGCGCCGGTGATATTGCCCAGATCCGTGCCCTGAGCCGGGGTTCCGTAGAAGGAAATCGCCGCCCGAACCTTCTCGTGGCCGGCGGCAAGGCTGAGAGCCAGCCCTCCGCCCATGCAGTAGCCGACGACACCGACGTATTCGCCGGTGGCGTCACCTGAGCTGATCAGGTAATCCACCGCCCCCCGGAGCTCCCGGGCGGCCCGGGCCTCGTCCATCGCCATCAGCTCCTTCTGAGCCTGGTCGGGCTCGTGAAAACCCACCACCCGGCCGTGGTACAGGTCCGGGACCAAAGCGGTGTAGCCCTGGGCGGCGAAGCGGTCGGCCGTCCTCTTGATCTGGTCGTTGACCCCCCACCACTCCTGGATCACCACCAGGCCGGGACCGGGGCCGGCCTCAGGGACGCTCAGGTAGCCGCCGGCCGAGCTTCCGTTACTGGGATACGTGACAGATCGACCCGCCATAGAGAGCGCCTCCTCACTTCTCCGATCCCCGGGCGCCGAAGCGCCCCCCTCCACAATAGTCGGCCTCAAGACCCGGAGGCAGACCCTCTCAGGACCTCGCCGGCCGCAGGTCCCGGAGCAGCAGCCGGGGCCGGCGCCGTCCCAGCCAGCAGTCGACCTCCAACTCGAAGATGGCGTCCACCAGCCGTCCCTCTGGTAGGTGGCGGCGCAGGTGGGGGCGGTTGAAGGTGATGGCTTCGGCGGTCCCGGTCCCGTCCTGGAGGATCACCTTGAGGTGGTTGCCACCGGCCCCCAGGCTCCTCGTCGCCTCGACTCGGAGCCCGCTGGCGCAGAGCAACGCCTGGGGGTTGCCGCTGCCGCACGGCTGGAGGCGGAGGAGCTGGTCCGCCAGCTCCAGGTCACACTGGCCCAGTCGCACCTCGGCATCTACCTGGAAGGTGCGCACGGGGCTCCTCCCCCCCAGCTGCTTGGTCACAGCTAGCTCCAGCTCCCGGGCCAGGGCGGCGACCGAATCTTCGCTGGGAGCCAGGCTGAAGCCGCCCGCGCTGAGGTGACCGCCGAAGGTCAGGAGCTGGTCGGCGCAGGCAGCGAGGGCGGCGACCACGTTGAGCCCCGCCACCCCTCGGGCGGAGCCCCGCCAGGCCCCGTCGCCCTGACGGCTGAAGACGAAGGCAGGACGACCGAACTCCTCGACCAGGCGGCCGGCAACCAGCCCGACCACCCCGGGGTGGAAGTCGGCCGAGCCCAAAAACAGCAGCGGCAGCTCCTCGGGGAGCAGGGCGGCTTGGGCTCGGGCCTGGGCCAACGCCCGGGTGAGCGACTCCTTGCGGGCCCGGTTCAGCTCCTCCAGCCGGGCGACCGCAGCCCGTGCCTTCGATTCGTCGTCCGCCAGGCAGCAGTCGAGTGCCGGTCGGGCGTCACCCATCCGGCCGGCGGCGTTGATCCTAGGCGCCAGCCGAAAGGCCAGGTCCTGGCTGGTCACCGAGCCCGCGCCAGCCAGCAGCCGCAGCCCCGGGGGGGCGAACTCCGACCAGACACGGAGCCCGCCCTGGACCAGACGGCGGTTCTCGTCCTGGAGGGGCATCATGTCGGCCACCGTCCCGAGGGCCACCAGCGGGAGCTGGCGGGAGGCGCCGCCGGCAGGAAGCATCCCCTGGAGTTCGAGCGCACGAAGCAGCTGGTAGGCGACCCCTACCCCGGCGAGTCCCTTGAACGGATAGCTGTCCTGGGGCACGCGGGGATTGATCAGGGCGTCCACCTTTGGCAGCTCCAGCTGGCCAGTCTCCCCCAGGTGAGGCAGGTGGTGGTCGGTGATGACGAGGCGGAGGTCGGAGGGACGTTCTCGGGCCACCTCGACGGCGCTCGTGCCACAGTCAACCGTGATCACCAGGGTCACGCCCCGGGCATGAAGCTCTCGCAGCGCCTCTTGGTGGAGTCCGTAGCCCTCGCTCTGACGATCGGGGATGTAGGCGAGCGGCTCCGGCCCCAACCCCCGCAGGCCCCCTACCAAAAGGGCGGTGGCGGTGACCCCGTCGGCGTCGTAGTCGCCGTAGATTGCGATCCGCCCCCGGCTCTGGCACGCCTCCCGGATCAGTTCCAGGGCACGATCCATCTGCTGCAGGAGCATGGGGTCGGACTCGGCCACCTCCGCCTCGGGCAGGAGGAGCGATCCCAGCCCCCTGGCGGTCGCGATCCGCTCCACGATCCCGTCCGCGCCCCCCGGAGGCGGGAGCCGCCACTCCCGGATCGCCCGCTTCAATCGCGTGTCATCCCGGGCACAGGCAGCGGTTCACCGGTGCCCGATTCTAGCCCGTGCCAGAGCCCTCAAAGAGGAAACTGGTGGGGTGAGGCGCCGGAAGCCGCTCAGCCGGGAGGAGGAGGAGGTCAAGGAGGACCTGCGCCGGCGCAGCCTCCAGGTCTCCACGTTCTGTCTCCACGGCATGGCCTGGATCCTGCTCGCCTTCTACGCCACCGACTACCTCCCCCCACTGGCGGTGCGCTTCAGCGTCGGCCTCGGCAGCCCCGCGGTGAGCCAGTACCTGGTGGGATACCTGGCGCTTGGGATCCTCTGCCTCCTGCTCGGGGTCGCCTTCGGCGTCTTCTACGGGGCTCGCATCTACCGCAGCCGCTACCACTGGCGCTGGTACGTCTTCCCCGTCCTGGTGGCGGTGGTGCTGATCCCGGTCCAGGGCTCTAACGAGCTGTTCAGCCGGCTGGTGGAGGCGCTGTGTCTTCTGGTCGGCATCCGTTTCGGGGCTCTGGCGGGCCGCCTGCGATTCAGGAGGCGGCGGCGCCAGCCAGGGCCCGGTCGCGGTCCCGCGGTCTCTCGCTGACCTCGCGGTAGAGGGTGTCGCGTTCCCGAGGAATGCGTCCCACCGAGCGGATGGCGGCCTCGATCTCGCTGGGCTCCAGGTTCTGGCCATGGTCGGCGCCGCTCATGCGGGTGATCGACTCTTCCATCAGGGTGCCACCGAAGTCGTTGGCCCCCCAGCGCAGCGACTCCGCCACCCCCCCTTTGCCCAGCTTGACCCAGCTGGTCTGGATGTTGGGGATGTCCTTGCCAAAGTAGAGCCGACAGTAGGCAGTGAAGCGGAGCGAGTCCTCCAGCTGCAGCGGCTTGGCGATGCCGTAGTACTTGCCGAGGGTGTTGTGCTGCACCTGGAAGGGCAGGAGCACGAACTCCGTGATGCCCCCCGTCTCCCGCTGCAGGTTGCGGATCAGCTCCAGGTGCTGGAGCCGGTGCCAGGGGGTCTCGATGTGGCCGTACATGATCGTCGAGGTGGTCCGGATCCCCACCTTGTGGGCGGTCTTGACGATCCGGAGCCACTCCTCTCCGCTCAGCTTCTCCGGGCAGAGGATTCGCCTCACCTCGGGCACCAAGATCTCGGCAGCGGTGCCGGGGAGCGTGCCTAGGCCGGCGTCCTGGAGCTGCCGGAGCGTGTCCTCGACGCTGCGGCCCGCCTCCAGGGCGATATAGCGGATCTCCTCCGGTGAGAGCGCGTGCAGGTGGAGCGCGGGCCAGCGCTCCTTGATCTCCCGAAAGAGGGTGTCGTAGAAGTCGAGGTTGAGCTCCGGGGTCAGGCCCGACTGCATGCAGATCTCGGTGGCGCCGCGGCGGACGGCGTCCGCGATCTTGAGGAAGACGGTGTCGTGGTCATGGAAGTAGGCGCCCTTGGCCCGAATCGAGCTGCGGCGGAAGCCGCAGAAGGAGCAGCTGCCAACGCAGACGTTGCTGATGTTGACGTTGCGGTTGACGACGTAGGTGACGGTGTCGCCGACCAGCTCCATGCGCATCCGATCCGCCGCCGGCTGAAGATCCGCCAGTGACTCCTGATAGACGGGGAGCCGCTCCTGGAGCCGTAAGCCCAAAGACCTCGCCTTCTCGGCCAGATCCCCCTCTTTGGGCCAGGCGAACTGGGGGCTGACCGAGTCCCCGTCCAAAGAGATCCCGCCCAGGTCCAAGGCCCCGGCCTCCACCAGCGCGGGCCAGGTCTCGAAGTTGAGGTTGGGGGGAACCTGGACCGCGACCTCCTCTGGCAGGATCTCCCGGGCCAGGCGCACGGCTGCCAGGATCTCCTCGCCTGTGGGGGCGGGATGGCCCGCCATGGGGGTGTTGGGCTTGGGGATGAAGTTCTGGACGATGACCTCCTGGATGTGGTGGTGGCGCAGGTGACAGTCGCGGATCAGCTCCAGGGCGCGGCGCCGGTCCGCCTCCTCCTCCCCGATCCCGACCAGGATGCCGGTGGTGAAGGGGATGCCCAGCTCGCCCGCCGCCTCCAGGTGCCGGAGCCGCTCCAGGTGGCGCTTGCCCCCGCCGAAGGCGTGGGCTCTGAGCTCGTCCGTCCCCGTCTCCAGCATCAGCCCCATGGAGGCGTTGAGGGGCTGGAGCCGGCGCAGGCTCTCCTTGCTCAGAAGCCCGACGTTGCTGTGGGGCAGAAGCCCCAGCCGCATCGCCCTCTGGCAGACCTCCAAGACGATGTCAACGAATGCGCCCTCGTCCTTGAGCCCCAGATCCGGAAGCCGCCAGGGTTGCTCCCCGCTCATGATCAGGACCTCGCGGCAGCCCAGTCGCCTCGCGGTCTCCAATTGCCGCTCCACGTCGCTGAGCGGGGTGATGCCGCCCGAGTCCTTGCGGTACTCGCAGTAGCCACAGCGCCGCAGGCAGCGGTAGGTGATGTCTACGGTGTAGCTGCGGCTGAAGGTGAGGTAGCCCTGGTGGTACTGAGGCTGGTGCCGGGTGGCGCCAATCGGCGGCGGCGGCACGATCGCCTCATAGGCCATGGGCCGATTATGCGGCCCGCGGCCCGGGGGTCTCAGATACCCACTGGGACCAAGAGCTTGGAGTAGGTGACCCCGTATCTCTCGTAGTAGGTGTCCAGGGCCAGGAGCAGCTGCTGCTGGAAGGCGAGGCGCTCAACCAGGTCGGACTGCGAGCTGCCGACCACCTTGCCCGCGAGGTGGCTCTGGATCCAGGGTGGGACCGCGGTGACGAGGTGGTTGGTGCCCCCGGTGAGGATCAGGGTCTCAGGGAGCTCGTCTTCCACCATCACCCCGATCCGGATCAGGATCCCGGTGCGGTTGGCCAAGGCCCAGATCCGCTCCCAGTGGCCCGGCCGCTTGCGCAGCCGGTCGGGCCGGGTGTAGCGGACGGCGGGGTCGTTGATGATGCTCATGTCGGAGTCGCCCCAGCGGATCAACCGCTCCAGTACCGGCTCGCTGAGGTCGCGGGAGACCCACATGACCAAAGAAGCGCAGCGGTTGTCCAGGTCGGGGGGGAGCACCTCGGTGCCCCGCTCCTGGGCCAGCTGCATCACCTCGACGGTGCTGGCGTGGCGGGGACAGTACGCACGGCCTGAGACCTGGCGCAGGTGCTCCTTGCAGGCGGCAAAGGAGCAGTCCACCGCCCGGCGGTCGCGGTAGAGGCAGCGGTAGGCCTCCTTTTCCGAGCAGCCGCGGTGGTCGCAACCGCCTCCCTCGGGCTCGCCGTAACGCACCACCTGCGGCAGCTCCAGGATCTGCTTGGACCGTCTCACCATCTTCACAACGCCTCCGTGGGCACGATCCGTGTCGCCAGGTGTGGCGAGTCACGTGCCGAGGCCCAACTCGGGCCGAACATAGCAGAGGGGTTTCGGGCCGACAACCTCGGTGGCGAGAACTAAAGGCCTTGTCACCAGAACGTCAGGGCTACGCGAGCCGCTGGTACCCGGGGAGGGTCATGAAGGGCACGAAGTCCTCGGCCAGGGCCACGTCGGTGAAGAGCTCCGCCGCCTCGCGAGCCGCATCCCCCAGGCGGGCCAGCACCTCCTCCCGGAGCTCCAGGACCCGCTCGCGCCCGACCCTGCCGTGGCGAAGCCACTGCCACACCTGCGAGCGCGATATCTCGGCGGTGGCGGCGTCCTCCATCAGGTTGTTGATCCCGGCCGCGCCCACCCCCCGGAGCCAGGAGGCCAGGTACTCGATCCCCACCGAGACGTTGAGCCGCAGACCGTCGTCGGTGACCGAGCCCCCCGTCCGGGCCACGTCCAGCAGCTGCTCGGCGGAAACCCGGACCTCCGGCCGCTGGCGCTCCACCTGGTTGGGCCTCGCCCCCAGGACCCGGTCGAAGACCTCCGCCGCCACCGGGACCAGGTCGGGGTGGGCAACCCAGGTCCCGTCGAAGCCGTCGCCGGCCTCCCGGAGCTTGTCCTGCCTCACCCCTTCCAGGGCGATCCGGTTCAGCTCGGGATCGCGGCGGCTGGGGATGAAGGCTGCCATCCCCCCGATGGCGTGGGTGCCGCGGCGGTGGCAGGTCTTGACCAGAAGCTCGGTGTAGGCGCGCATGAAGGGCACGGTCATTACCACCTGGCCGCGGTCGGGGAGGACGAAGCGGGGCTCGTCACGGAACTTCTTGATCACGGAGAAGATGTAGTCCCAGCGGCCGGCGTTGAGACCGGCGCAGCGCTCGCGCAACTCGAAGAGGATCTCCTCCATCTCGAAGGCCGCCAGGACCGTCTCGATCAAAACCGTGGTTCGGATCGAGCCCGGCGGCAGCCCCAGGTGGCCCTCAACCAGGCGGCAGGCGTCGTTCCACAGCCGCGCCTCCAGATGCCCCTCCAGCTTGGGCAGGTAGAGGTACGGCCCGGACTTCCGGGCCAGGAGGGCGCGGCCGCAGTGGTGGACGAAGAGGCCGAAGTCGAAGAAGCTGGCCGAGACCGGCTCGCCGTCCACCAGCACGTGCTTCTCCGGCAAATGCCAGCCCCTTGGCCGCACCACCAGGGTCGCCGGCTGGGACCCGAGGCTGTATTCCCGCCCGCCACTCGCCAAGGAGATCGTGCCCTCCACCGCGTCGATGAGGTTGCCCTGCCCTTCGACGCAGTTCTGCCAGGTGGGAGAGTTGGCGTCCTCGAAGTCGGCCATGAAGACCCTGGCCTTGGAGTTGAGGGCGTTGATCATCATCTTGCGGTCCACCGGCCCCGTGATCTCCACCCTCCGGTCCTGCAGGTCCGCCGGGGCCGCGGCCACGCGCCAGCCGGGATCCTGGCGCAACGCCCCCGTCTCCGGAAGGAAGCGGGGGAGCTCACCCTGGGAGATCCGGCCCTGGCGCGCCTCCCGCTCCTCCAGGAGCCGGCGGCGGCGCGGACCCAGCTCCCGCTCCAGCCGCGCCACCAGCTCCAGGGCCGGTCCAGTCAGGACCCGGGCCCCCGCCGCCCCGGAGTCGGCCAGGACCCTGACCCCAGCCGGATCCGGAGGCGGGGTCACGCCGCCGGGGTCTTCTCGAACTGCTGCTCCTCTGTCGATCCCTGGAGGGCCAAGGTCGCGCTGGCGCCACCGGTGACGGTCTCCAGTACCGAGTCGAAGTAGCCGGCGCCGACCTCGGTCTGGTGCCGGGTCGAGGTGTAGCCGTGCTGCTCCAGCTGCAACTCCCGCTGCTGCAAGCGGACGTAGGCGCTCATGCCCTCCTCGGCGTAGCCCCGGGCCAGCTCGAACATGGAGCTGTTGGCGACGTGGAACCCGGCCAGGGTCACGAACTGGAACTTGTAGCCCAGTTCCCCGAGCCGCCACTGGAAGTCGGCCACGTCCTTGTCGCTCAGGTGCTTCTTCCAGTTGAAGGAGGGGGAGCAGTTGTAGGCCAGGATCTTGTTGGGATAACGGCCGTGGATGGCCTCGGCGAACTGGGCGGCCTCCTCGATGTTGGGGGTCGAGGTCTCGAACCAGAGGGCGTCGACCAAGGGGGCGAAGGCCAGCCCCCTGGCGACGACCGGCTCGATCCCCGGCCGGACCCGAAAGTACCCCTCTGTGGTGCGCTCACCCGAGAGGAAGGGCTGGTCGCGGGGGTCGACGTCCTGGGTCATCAGGGTGGCGCTGAGAGCGTCGGTCCGGGCCACCAGCACCGTGGGCACGTCTAGGACGTCGCTGGCGAGGCGCGCCGCCACCAGGGTGCGCTCAAACTGGCTGGTGGGCACCAACACCTTGCCGCCCAGATGGCCGCACTTCTTCTCCGAGGCCAGCTGGTCCTCAAAATGGACCCCAGCGACCCCGTTCTCGATCATCGCCTTCATCAGCTCGAAGGCGTGGAGCGGGCCGCCGAAGCCTGCCTCGGCGTCGGCCACGATAGGCACCACCCAGTCCCCGTCGTGGTTCCCCTCGGCCCAGGCGATCTGGTCCGCCCGGAGCATGGCGTTGTTCAGCCGCCGGGCCAACGCCGGGGCGCTGTTGGCGGGGTAGAGGCTCTGGTCCGGGTAGGTCTCTCCCGAGAGATTGGCGTCGGCGGCGACCTGCCACCCGGAGAGGTAGATGGCCTTGAGCCCGGCCTTGACCATCTGCACCGCCTGCTGGCCGGTGAGCGCCCCCAGGGCGGGGACATACCCGGTTGTAGTCAGCATTTGATTAAGCCGCTCGGCGCCGCGGCGGGCCAGGGTGTACTCCACCTGGATCGAGCCCCGGAGCCGGACCACGTCAGCGGCGGTGTAGGGCCGGGTGACCCCCTGCCAGCGCTCCAAGGACCAACTCCGCTCAAGCTCCTGGGCCGCGGTCGCGGGCCTGCCGTTGGAAGAATTCGGACTCATGGTCATTGGCCACCTCCTCCTCTTGGGATGCGAGTGGTAGTACGGCTCAGTTGCGGTTCGGTTTCACAAGCCGCAGCACGTCAGGCCGGCTCCGGGGCGCATGGGGCTCCCGGGCGAAGTCCAAAGGGCGCAGTATTTGGGTCCAGGTCCCTGGATCATCGGCAGATCCTAGGGGTAGCGGTGGAAGCTGTCAACTGAGCATCTGGAAAATTCAGGGCTCGTGACCCCGACGTGAGACCTTCCCTACAGCCTGGCGAGACCCACGGAGTGGGTCGCCGGGACCGGACGCGATCAGCCGGTGGCTGCTGTGATGGGCGGCGGTAGGGGGTGCTCTCAGGTCGCATGGTGCGACCCCCTGCTGCATGGCTGCCGAACAGTTCCGTCAGCCGCGGCGACCCCCCGGCGATAGGGGGTGGCGAGACCGCGCAGTCGCTCAGGCGGCCCGCCGTCCCTGCACTGTGATCACTGCCTCGAGCCCCGAGCGGGGCTCGAGGGTCAGAGGTCCGCTGGGAGCCCAGAAGGACCACGTCAGCCGGACGCGGAAGGAGCCAACCGCCACGTGGGTGGCGAGCCGCATCGCAAACGTCCGCGAAGCGCGGGGTCCAAGTCGCAGCCGCGGCCCACAGTTGAGCCGGTAGGTGTCGATCACCTTGTACCGGTGTCCGCCCGACACCAGGGCCTCGGCGTAGGCGGGACACGCCTCGGCGATGGCGTGCCGGGCAGGGTTGGTGAGCACGACGTCGTATGCCAGCGTCGTACCGGCCACAACCTCCCGGGGGGCGCGCAGACGGCCTTTGACCGCCACCGGCGCGAGGACAGTGGGTGGCGCGGCCACGGCCTGGAAGGTCCCGATTCCGAGCATCCCCCCGCATGGCGCGAAGCTCGGTTGAGTGGAACCACCCACAGGGAGGCTGACGGCGACAGCTGGTCCACTGAGACCGAGGGCAAGCGTGGTCACCGTGGGTGCGCCCAAGGGGCAGTCGGGCCCGTCGTCGAGCACCGGACTCCAGACAAGTGCGGTCACTGCTTCGCCCGCCGCTGGCGATCCGTTGGGTGCTGTACCGGTTAGATCTGGGGTGAGACGGACGGGCAACTCAGTGGGCGAGGCGATCTGCCCCCAATCGGACTCCAGAGTCTCCGGCAGTTGGGCTCCGTCCCGGTCCAGCAAGGTCACGGTCGGCGCTCCCTCCAACTCGCAAGGCTGCGGGCTACGGTCCCAGACGGTAATCGGGAGTGCGAGCATCTGGCCGGTCAGGCCCACGTCGCGGCCCACCGACCCCGCCAGCTGACTGCCACTACAGGACGGCAGGTCGGCGCTCAACGAGGCACTGGGGCTGGCGGCGGGATGCACCGGGAGAGCGGCCCAAGGAACCGCACGAGGTGCTGTGGGGCCTTTGGTAGCGGCGCATCCGGCGAGCAACACCAGGCTGGCGGTCAGTAGGTGGCAGGTGAGCGCGCGCAGGCTGAGGCCCCTGCCCAGAGTGCCGGCGCCAACCGAGGGTCGGGCTGGTCTTGGCGGCTCCCATGATCGGCTCCGCAGCATCTTGCACCCGGACCCCCCGCCGCCCGTCTGGCCCAACGCGACCCGCCCCGGAGACCGTACCCCCTCCAGCCAGCAGGCTGCTGCGCCGTCCAGGGAAGGAAGAGGTTCATGAACCGTAGCACCCTCACCACCACAAGGGCCGGCCCGGCCAAGGCCCGGGCCAGCGCGCCTCCGTGGATCGGCGTCGCGGCCACCTCCCAGGGCTCCCCCGCAGAGTCCGCACTGCGGACCAGTGGCGAAACTGGGGGCGGCCGGTCGCTACCAGGGCGTTGCGGCGGCGCCCAGCGCGCGGGCAGAGCCAAATTGCACCGGGTGAAACAAGCGTCCCCCGCGTCTAATCAGCCGCTGGCCGGGCCGGGAGACGGAGGGGTCGGAGGCGGCTCTCGGCGCGACGGGGGGCGCCGGGCTGGCGATTGCCCGAGGCGAGCGCCGCACCAGGAGCAGAACGACGCCTCGGGGCTATTGCCACGTCCGCAGCTGGGGCAGGTTCCTGGGGGTAGGGCCACGGGTTCGGGGGGCACCGCCAGCGGTGCCCGCTGCGGCATGGGCGCGTTCTCAATCCAGTTGACCCAGTGCAACCAGCCCCCGATGAGGACGACCACCCCCAGGGCCACCGAGATCCAGAGGAAGGTACCGCCGTAGACCAGTGGTCCCACCTGGGGCTGCATCCAGGTCAGGCGCCCGGCGACGTTGACGGCGGTGAAGAGGGCCACCCCGAACGCGAGCATGGCGCTGAGCAGGCTGCGGTGGCCGTTCCCCAGACCGAACTCCACCCGGGCCACCCGGGTGGCCTCCCAGACCACCAAGACGGCGACGAGCACCCCCGCCACCGTCCCCGCACCACCCCAGCCACCGGTCTGGCCCAACCCGGCCATCACCAGCGGCCGGTACCCCGTCCAGCCGGCCGGTTGCGGCACGGTCCAGGGGAGGAAGAGGTCCACGAAATAGAGGACGCCGACCACCACCAGGGCCGTCCCGTCCAGAGCCCAGGCCAGCGCGCGTCGGCGGATCGGCATCGCAGTCACCTCCCAGGGGTCCCCCGGGGGCACCATACACAAGCCCAGGCCCGGTGTAGCGCTGGCGATCACTAGCCGAAGTGGCGCAACCAGGCGCCGGCGACGACCGGGGCTCAGCCCGCGGGAGGCGCTCCTGGACCAGTGCCCGCTCCGCGCGGACCTCTCCGGTGCGGAACTCTCCCCCCTCCTGGCGGCCGGAGCTGGGCGCCGCACGCCGAGCAGAAGCGGGCATCCTCGGTGTTGCGGTGCCCGCAGGCGAAGCAGGTGCCTGGAGGCGAGGCCTGGGGTTCGGGCGGGACCGCCGCCAGGGCGCCCGCAGGCGGGGGCGCCTGCTCGAGCCAGTTGACCCAGTGCAGCCAGCCCCCGATGAGGATGGCCACCCCGAGCCCCACCGAGATCCAGAGGAAGGTGCCGCCGTAGACGAGCGGTCCCACCTGGGGCTGCATCCAGGTCAGGCGGCCAGCGACGTTGATGGCGGTGAAGAGGGCGACTCCGAAGGCGAGCATGGCGCTGAGCAGGCTGCGATGGCCCGGCCCCAGACTGAACTCCACCCGGGCCACGCGGGTGGCCTCCCAGACCACTAGCAGCGCCACCAGCACCCCGGCCACCGTCCCCACTCCACCCCAGCCACCGGTCTGGAACAGGGAGTGGGCGGTGATCACGCTGCTGGCGCTGCCGAGGTTGGGGACGTTCGGGAAGGGCGCGCGCGGGATGGGGAAGATTACCTGCGAGGGCTGCGTGGTCCAGGGAAGGAACAGGTCCACGAAATAGAGGACCCCCGCCACCACCAGGGCAGTCCCCTCGGTCGCCCACGCCATCGCCCGTCGGGGGATACGCATCGCAGTCACCTCCTGGGACTCCCCGGGCGCACCATACACAAACGGTGGCGCGGTGGGACCCACCCGGGATCAGTGGCGGAAGTGGCGCCGACCGGTAGCGACCAGGGCCATGCCGTGGCGGTCCGCAGCCGCGATCACCTCGGGGTCCCGCTTGGACCCACCCGGATGGATCGCGGCGGAGACACCTGCCTCAGCCGCCACCTCCAGGCCGTCGGCCATGGGAAAGAAGGCGTCCGAGGCCAAGACCGAGCCCTGGGCCTGCTCGCCCGCCCGCCTGACCGCCAGCTCCACCGCCTCGACCCGGGACATCTGGCCCGCCCCGATGCCCATCGCCCGGTCGTCGCGGCAGAGGACGATGGCATTGGAACGGACGGCCCGGCAGACGGCCCAGGCCAGGCGCAGCTGCGACCACTCCCGGTCCGTCGGCTGGCGCCCGGAGGTCACCTGGAAGGCCGCCTCGTCGTCCAACCCCCAGTCGGGGGTCTGGGCCAGGAGGCCGCCGTCGACACTGCGCACCTCCACCTCCGACCGCTCTGGGCGCGAGTGGACGCCCCCAGGGTCCTCCAGCACCCGCAGCCGCGGTCTGGTCTGGAGCCTGTCCCCGGCCCCGCGCCCCAGCTTGGGCACCACCAGGACCTCGAGGAAGTGGCCGGCAATCGACTTCGCCGCCTCCTCGTCTAACTCGCAGTTGAGGGCGACGATCCCGCCGTAGGCGGAGCGGGGGTCACACTCGTAGGCAGCAGCGAAGGCCTTGGCCGGATCTGAGCCGAGCGCCACCCCGCAGGGGTTGGCGTGCTTGACGATCACCGCCGCGGGGACCGGCAGCGAGTAGGCCAGGGCCCGCGCCGCGTCCAGGTCGAGCCAGTTGATATAGGAGAGGGGATCTCCCTGGACCTGGTGCAACTGGGCCAGCGCCCGAGGTGGGTACCCGGTCTGGTACAGGCCGCCCGACTGGTGGGGGTTCTCGCCGTAGCGGAGAGGGGCGACCAGCCGGGCGCTCAGGCTCAGCTCCGTGGGGCAGCCGCCCTCTTCGAGCGCGCCCGGCGCCAGGTAGTCCGCGATCCGTCTGTCGTACTCGGAGACCAGGCGGAAGGCGTCGTGGGCCAGGCGCCGGCGCAGCTCCGAGCCAGGTCCGCCCTGGCGCAGCCCCTGCAGCACCTCTGGGTATTGCCCCGGGGAGGAGACGACCAGGACCGAGGCGAAATTCTTGGCGGCTGCCCTGAGCAGGGTGGGACCCCCGATGTCGATCGCCGCCAGCGCCTCCGCCTCCACACCTCCTCCAGCCACCACATTGGCGAAGGGGTAGAGGTTGCAGCAGACCAGGTCTATGGGGGCGAAGCCCAGCCGCCCCAGCTCGGTCATGTCCTCAGGGTGGTCGCGTCGGGCCAGGATGCCGGCGTGAATGGCGGGGTGCAGGGTCTTGACCCGCCCCTCCAGCATCTCCTCGGTTCCGGTCACCTGGGCCACGGCCAGGACCGGGATCCCGGACTCCCGCAGGAGCCGCTCGGTGCGCCCGGTCGCCACCAGCTCGAAGCCCAGCGCGACCAGCCCTCGGGCGAAGTCAGCCAGGCCCTCCTTGTCGTCCGGGCCGAGTAGGGCGCGGCGGGTCAGGGCGCAGCCTCGAGGTGGACCTTGCGCCCCTCGACCCGCAGCCGGCCGGTGGCCAGCAGGGCCACCGCCTGGGGCAGGATCCGCCACTCCTCCTGGTGGATCCGCTGCAGCAGCGAGTCCGGGGTGTCGCCCTCTCTGACCTCGACTGGGGCCTGGGCCACGATCGGCCCCCCGTCAAGGTAGTCCTCGTCCACCAAGTGGACGGTGCAGCCGGTGACCTTGACCCCATGCTCGAGCGCCTGCTCGACCGCGTCCATGGTCCCTGCGAAGGCCGGCAGAAGGCTGTTGTGGAGGTTGAGGATCCGGCCGGGAAAGGCGCGCAGCAAAGGTCGGGTCAGGATCCGGTCGTAGCCGGCCAAGATCAGGATCTCCGTCCCCTGGGACAGGAGCCACGACGCGACTGCCTGGTCCCTGGCCTCCGCGTCGCCGGAGAAAGTGGTCTGGGGAAAGGAGCGCTCGGGCAGGCCCGCTTGGCGCGCCACCTCCAGGCCCGGGCACTTGGGGCGGTTGCTGGCCACGCCGACCAGCCGGGCCGGGTACGCCTCCTGGTCTTGGGCCTGGATCAGGGCCCTGAGGTTGGTGCCGTTGCCTGAGATCAGAACCCCCAGGCCGATGCGCTCCACCGGCGTGGCGGTCAGAGGAGGCGGACCCGGTCGGGGCCTTGACGTTCCCCGACCCGGCCCATCTCGAAGAACCCCAGCTCAGGTCGGCCGAGGGCCGCCCGGCAGGTCGCCTCGGGGACGGCCGCGATCATGCCCACCCCCATGTTGAAGGTGCGCCAGAGCTCGTCCTCGGGCACGGCCCCCAGCTCCCCCAGGGCGGAGAAGAGGGGCGGCACCGTCCAGGCGCCCAGGTCCACCGCCCCCTCCAGCGACTCCGGCAGCGCCCGGGGCAGGTTCTCCGGGATGCCCCCGCCGGTGATGTGGGCCAGCGAGTGCACCTCCCCCAGCCGCCGCAACTCCCGCACCGGCTCCAGGTAGGAGGCGTGCACGGCCAGGAGCAGGGCCCCCAAGGGGGCGTCGGTTCCGGGCAGGGTGGCACCGTAGTCCATCTCCCGCTCGGTCAGCAGGTGACGGACCAGAGAGTACCCGTTGGTGTGGAGCCCGGTCGAGGCGAGACCCAGGAGCCGGTCACCGGGGCACACGCGCGACGGCCCCAGCAGGTCCTCCTTGGCGCTCAGGCCGACGACGAACCCGGCCAGGTCGTAGTCGCCGAGGCCGTAGACCCCGGGCATCTCGGCGGTCTCCCCCCCGATCAGAGCGCAGCCGTTCTGGCGGCAGGCCAGGGCCATGCCCTCCGCCAGCTGCTGCAGCACCGACTCCTCCAGGTGCCCGCTCGCGAAGTAGTCGAGGAAGAAGAGAGGACTGGCTCCGGTGGTGAGCACGTCGTTGACGCAGTGGTTGACCACGTCCTCGCCTATACCCCGGTGCCGCCCCAGGGCCACCGCCACCTTGACCTTGGTGCCGACCGAGTCGGTGGAGCTGACCAGAATCGGGTCCTTCGGCAGGTCCGGCCCCAGCTGCCAGAGGGCGGCGAAGGGCCCGATCCCCCCGAGGACATGGGCGCCCTGGGTGCCCTGGGCCAACTCGGCGATGCGGCTGACCGCGAGCCGGGCCCGGGCGCGGTCCACCCCCGCCTCGGCATAGCGGTTCAGAGCCCCGCCCCCCACCACTTCCCTCTCAGCTTTCAAGTGCCAGCTTGTCCATCTCCAGTTGCTGCGGGACCTGGATCGGGTAGGCGCCGTCCAGGCAGGCGAAGCAGAAACCCGAGCCGTTCTGGTTGGCCCGCAGAGCCTGGCGCAACCCCTTGAGGCTGAGATAGGCGAGGGAATCGGCCCCGATCAGCTGGCGCACCTCCTGCAGGCTGCGACCGGCCGCGATGAGCTCGCTGCGGCTGGCGATGTCGATGCCCATGAAGCAGGGGAAGCGGATCGGCGGTGACGCCACCCGGACGTGCACCTGGAGGGCTCCCGCCCGGCGCAGGGCCTCGACGATCCGCCTTGAGGTGGAGCCGCGCACTATGGAGTCGTCCACCAGGATCACTCGCTTGCCCTCGAGCACATGGCGCATGGGGTTGAATTTGAGTCGGACCCCGGCGTCGCGCAGGCCCTGCTCCGGCTGCAGGAAGGTGCGGTTGATGTAGCGCGACTTGATCATGCCCTCGGCGAAGTGCAGCCGGCTCTCCTCCGCGTAGCCGATCGCGGCGGGGGTGCCGGAGTCTGGCAGGGGTATCACCAGATCCGCCTCCACCGGCGACTCCCGGGCCAGCTGCGCCCCCATCTCCCGCCGGGCCTCGTAGAGGCTGCGCTGCTGCAGCACCGAGTCCGGGCGGGCAAAGTAGATGAACTCGAAGGAGCACATGGCCGGGTGGCGGCGCTCGCCGAACTGGGCGGAGCGGAGTCCCTCACGGTCGATGGTGACGATCTCTCCCGGGCGGACCTCGCGGATCAGCCGGGCCCCGACAACATCCAGGGCGCAGGTCTCGCTGGCGACGATGTAGCCACTACCCCCGGGGGCGTCCTCTGGCCCCAGGCGGCCGATGCACAGCGGCCGGATTCCCAGCGGGTCGCGGGCGGCGACCAGGCTGTCTTTGGTGATGAACCCCAGGGAGTAGGCGCCCTGGGCCCGGGGCAGGGCCCGCTCCAGCACCACTGCCAGGCTCTCCCCCGGGGTCCGGGACAGGAGGGTCGCCAGGATCTCGGTGTCGCTGGAGGTATGGAACTCCTGGCCCTCCTCCACCAGCCCTTCCTTGAGCGTGGCGGTATTGGTCAGGTTGCCGTTGTGGGCCAGGGCCACCGGCCCCAGCTGGCCGTGCTCGAACGTGAAGGGTTGGGCGTTGCTGAGTCGCGAGGAACCGGTCGTGGAATAGCGGGTGTGGCCTATCCCCAGCCCCCCCCGCAGCTGGGCCAGCTCCTCACCTGAGAAGACCTGCCCCACCAGCCCCATGTCCCGGTGGAGGTGGAGCCGCTCCCCGTCGGAGGTGCAGATCCCAGCGGACTCCTGGCCCCTGTGCTGGAGCGCGTAGAGCCCGAGATAGCAGAGGTTGGCGACCTCCTCCTCAGGGAGGAATATCCCGAAGATGCCGCACGCCTCGTGCAGCTTGTCGGGCTCGGCCGTCCCACCCGGACCGACCGGGGACCGGGCCGCGGGGGGGCCTGCCTGGGCTCTCACCATCACAAGAATACCCGCAAGCGGCGCCATCCACGCCGCCAGCGACAAGGTCAGTCAGCCCCCAGGCTGGGCGGGCCGGTCCATCTGGCCGGCGATCGCCCCCTCCCACGCCCTCCGGGCCTCGCCCAGCGGCAGGCGGGCCAATCCCTGGAGCTCTACCTCCTCGCCCCCAACCCGTCCCAGCTCGGTCAGGGGAACCCCGAGCTCCGCCAGCAGCCGGACCAGAGGCTCCCGGTCGCCCTCGTCGTAGCTGATCAGGTAGCGACCCTGGGTCTCGCCGAAGAGCAGGCCCATCTCCCAGGAGGGCCCGGCCGTCCCTGGACGGGGGAGCGGACTTTTGATGCTGGCCCCCACCCCTCCCTGGATGGCGCACTCGGCCAGCGCCAGCGCCAACCCTCCCATGGAGCAGTCGTGCGCCGATTGGAGCAGGCCTCGGCCGACTGCGGTCCTGACCGCCTGGGCCGCCTGCCGCTCCCGCTCCAGGTCGAGCTCCGGAGGCCGCCCCTCCAGCCGGCCCGAGCTGAGGAGCTGGTACTCGGAACCGCCGAGCTCCACCCCCGCCGGCCCGGCCCCCACCTTCCCCACCAGGGCGACCAGGTCGCCCGCCAGCCGGAAGCCGAGCCGTGGGCCGCTGGTCAGCTCGGGGATCTGGCCCACCACCCCGATGGTGGGGGTGGGCGGGATCCCGGTCCCTCCGAACTCGTTGTAGAGGCTGACGTTGCCGCTGACCACCGGTATCCCCAGAGCGCGGGCGGCCTGGGCCAGACCCGCCACCGCCTGCTCCAGCTGCCACATCACCTCCGGCCTCTCGGGGTCCGCGAAGTTGAGGCAGTTGGTCAGCGCCAGGGGCTCGGCCCCGACGCAGGCCAGGTTGCGGACCGCCTCGGCCACGGCGATGGCCGTACCCCTCGCCGGGTCGAGGGCGGCCGAGCGGTGGGCGCCGTCGACGGTGACGGCGAGTCCGTCGCGGCGCCCCTTGAGGCGCAGGACGGCGGCGTCGCCACCCGGCCCCAGGACGGTGTCGTCGCCGACCTGGTGGTCGTACTGGCGCCAGACCCAGCGACTGTCGCCACAGTTGGGCGAGGCCAGGAGCCGCAACCAGGCCTCGGCCGCCGGCCAGGGCGGCTTGGCCAAGAGCGGATCAGCGCTCAGAACCGACGACAGCTCCGGGGCCCGGGACGGAGGCCGGCGCTCGGGACAGCCCGAGACCAAAAGCGCTACCGGCAGCCCGGCGACCTCCTCTTCCCCATCCCTCACCCGGAGGACCCCATCCTGGGTCACCCGCCCGATGACGTCGCTGTGCAGGCCCCAACGCCGGAAGCGGCCCTGGAAGCGCTCCTCGCTGCCCCGCCGCACCACCAGCACCATGCGCTCCTGGGACTCGCTCAGCATCACCTCGTAGGGGGTCATGCCCCGCTCCCTGCGGGCGACACGGTCCACCTGGAGCTCCAGCCCCACCCCACCCCGTCCCGCCATCTCGACGCAGCTGCTGGTGAGCCCGGCCGCGCCGCAGTCCTGGAGGCCGACCAGGTCGGGGTCGCGGGCCAGCTCCAGGCACACCTCGAGCAGGCACTTCTCCAGGAAGGGGTTGCCGATCTGGACCTGGGGCCGCCGAGCGGCGCCGGGCTCCAGCCGCTCGGAAGCGAATGCGGCACCGTGGATGCCGTCGCGGCCGGTGTCGGCGCCCACCAGCAGGACGGGGTTGTCCTTCCCGGCAGCGCGAGCCCGGACCACCTCCTCAGTCCGCACCAGCCCCAGGCACATTGCGTTGACCAGGCAGTTGTCCCGGTAGCCGGGAAGGAAGCGAGTCTCCCCCCCTACGGTGGCCACACCAACGCAGTTACCGTAGCCGCCCACCCCTTCCACCACCCGCCGCAGTCGCAGCCGCTGCTCCGGTCGCTCCAGCTCGCCGAACCAGATCGAGTCGAGGATGGCGACCGGCCGGGCGCCCATGGCGAAGACGTCGCGGAGGATGCCCCCCACCCCGGTTGCCGCCCCCTGGACCGGTTCCACCGCGCTGGGATGGTTGTGAGACTCGATCTTGAAGCAGCAGCAGAGCCCGTCGCCCAGGTCCACCACCCCAGCGTTCTCGCCCGGTCCCTGGACCACCCGCGGCGAGCGGCTCGGCAGCTGGCGCAAGAGCCGCTTGGAGGTCTTGTAGCTGCAGTGCTCCGACCAGAGCGCCGCCAGCATCCCCAGCTCCAGGGGATTGGGTTGGCGTCGAAGCTCCCGGGCCGCGGCCAGGTACTCCTCTCGGGTCAGGCCCAGCCGGCGCAGCTCAAGGGGGTCGGGGACCCGGAAGTCGGGCTCCGGACTCAAGCGAGGCTGGGCTGACGCAGAGCGGATCGGAGCAGGCGCAGGCCGTCAGAGGAGCCCAGGAGGGGCTCGCAGGCCCGCTCCGGATGGGGCATCATCCCGAGCACGTTGCCCGTCTCGTTGAGGACGCCGGCGATGTTTGCCAAAGAGCCGTTGGGATTGGCCGCGGCGGTCAGCCGCCCGCCCTCGTCGCAGTACCGCAGTGCCACGCGACCCTCGGCCTCAAGCTGGGCCAGGGTCTCCAAGGAGGCGTGGTAGCGCCCCTCCCCGTGGGAGATGGGCAGGGTGAGCCGCTCCCCGTCGGCCAGCCCCGCCAGGAGTCCCCGGGGGCTCGTGATCCGAAGTGTGGTCGGCTGGCAGCGGAACTGGAGGCTCTGGTTGCGCAGGAGCGCCCCTGGCAAGAGCCCAGCCTCACAGAGGATCTGGAAGCCGTTGCAGATCCCAAGCACCGCTCCGCCCGCCCTGGCGTGGTCCGCCACCGCCTCCATCAAGGGGGCGAAGCGGGCGACGGCGCCCGCCCTCAGGTAGTCGCCGTAGGCGAAGCCGCCGGGCAGGATCACCAGTTCCGAGCCCTGGAGGTCGCGGTCCTGGTGCCACAAAGGCACGGCATCGGCCCCCAGCAGCCGGGCCGCGTAGAGGCAGTCGCGGTCGCTCCAGGTCCCGGGGAAGACGGCGACCCCCACCCGAGAGCTCACCTGACCTCGCTGCGGCGGAGCTTGAACTGGTAGTCCTCGACCACCCCGTTGCAGAGGAGCTGGCGGCACATCTCCTCCACCTCCTCGCGGACCACCTCCTCGTCCTCCCCCTCCAGCTCCAGGGAGATGAACTTCCCCACCCGGGCCGAGAGCACGCCCGGGTGGCCCAGGGCGTGCAGGCCCTCCTGCACCACCAGGCCCTGGGGATCGTTGACCGTCTCCTTGAGGCGGACCACCACGTCGGCTAGGAATCGCTCTTGGTGACCCGCCGGGCGGCCTCCTGGTAGCGGCGGCTGGTGTCCTGGATCAGCTGCTGCGGCAGCCGGGGTGCGGGCGGGCGCCGGTCCCATCCTGTTGAGATCAGATAGTCCCGCACCGGCTGCTTGTCGAAACCGTGGGGCTGGGCCTCGGCCTCCGCTCCCACCTCCCAGAGCCTAGAGGAGTCGGGGGTGAGCACCTCGTCGATGAGACAGAGCTGGCCCTCGATGAAGCCGAACTCGAACTTGCTGTCCACCAGGATGAAGCCCGCGTCCTGGCACTGGACCCGGGCCAGACGGAACAGTCGCAGGCTCAGCTCCTCCAGGCGCCGCCCCAGCTCCACTCCCACCAACTGCCCCAATCGGGACCGGCTGATGTTCTCGTCGTGGCCCTCATCGTTCTTGGTGGCGGGGGTGAAGCGCAAATCCGGCAGCTCCTGGCCGAAGACGAGTCCAGGGGGCAGGGGTTCGTCCGCCAGGGTTCCCCTCTCCTGGTACTCCACCCAGCCGCTCCCCGCCAGCCGTCCTCGAACCACGCACTCAATGTCGACCCGCTCCGCCCGGCGCACCAGCATCGTCCGCTCCCAGTAGGCGGGGGGCAGCCCGGGCACCGAGGGAGGGTCGTCGGGGAGCAGGTGGTTGGGCACCAGGTCCTGGGTCTTGCGGAACCAGTGCTTGGACATCTGCGTCAGCACCACCCCCTTGTGGGGGATGAGGTCTTGGAGGACGCAGTCGAAGGCGGAGATGCGGTCGGTGGCGACCATCAGGAGCCGGTCTCCTAGATCGAAGGTGTCCCGAACCTTGCCGCGGCGGAAGAGCGGCAGCTCCAGTAGCTCGATATCCCCAACCGACTCCGGGGCGGTTGGCGACTCAGCCACCGCCCGACACCTCCAGCAGAGCCGGCTGCTTCAGCCCCAGGCCCAGGCGCCGGAAGCTCTCCTCCACACCGGCCAGGGACGGCCCCAGGTCGAAGCAGGCCTCGACCTCGGCCGGGCTCAGCCGCTCCCGCACCCGGGGACTTCCCAGCGCCAGGGCCCGGAAGTCCCCGCCGGGGCGGTCGGCCTCGTGGGCCAGAGCCTGGACCAGGCGGTAGGCGCTCTCCCGCGGCTCCCCTCTCTCGATCAGCGCCAAGAGCAGCGACTGGCTCCGGGCGATGCCGCCCCGGCGCTCCAGGTTGGCCCTCATCTGGGCCTCGTCCACGACCAGGCCCGCGAGCACCCCCTCTAGGGTCTTGAGGATGTGGCCGGTGACCATGGTGGCGTCCGGCAGCGCCACCCGCTCCACCGAGGAGTGGGAGATGTCACGCTCCTGCCAGAGGGCGATGTCCTCCAGACCTGCCACTGCCCAGCCCCGCAGCAGCCGGGCCAGGCCCGAGACCTGCTCCAGCTTGACCGGGTTGCGCTTGTGAGGCATGGCCGACGACCCCTTCTGCCGCGACCCGAATGGCTCTTGGACCTCGGCGACCTCAGTCCTTTGCAGCTGCCTCAGTGTCACCGCCAGGCGCTCGGACACCCCGCCGAGCAGGGCCAGGGCGCAAAGATAGGCCGCGTGGCGGTCGCGGGCCACCACCTGGGTCGAGATCGCGGCCGGGGCCAGTCCCAGCCGGGATAGGGCCAGGCTCTCGACCTCGGGGCTGACGGTGGAGTGGGTCCCGACCGTCCCCGAGAGCTTGCCCACCTCGACCTCGGCCGCGGCCCGGTGGAAGCGCTCGGCGGAACGGCGCAGCTCGTCGTAGTGGTTGGCCAGGACGAAGCCGAAGGTCACCGGCTCGGCGTGCATCCCGTGGGTCCGTCCGGCCATTGGGGTCGCCCGGTGGGCCCGGGCCAGTTCCGCCAACCGCCCCAGGAGCACCTCCAGCCTGTCCGCGATGTAGCGGCTGGCACGGACCAGCTGCAGCGCCAAAGCGGTGTCGACCACGTCCTGGCTGGTCAGGCCCAGGTGGATCTGGCCCCCCTCCCGGCCCAGCTGCTCCTGGACCGCGCTGACAAAGGCGGCCAGGTCGTGGCCCTGCTCGGCCTCCAGCTCAGCCACCCGGGCCGGGCTAGGGGGGCGGGCCCGGCGCAGGGCCGGCAGCTCCTCGCCGTCCAGCTGGCCCAGCTCGGCCCTGGCCTCACAGACCGCCAGCTCGACCTCGAGCCAGAGCCCGAGCCGGGTCCCGTCCGACCACAGCTCCCGCAACTCCTGCGGGGCGTAGCGGTCGATCATGGTCGACCGCCGGGCAGTGGTCGCTGCTGGGGCAGGGCCGTGGTCACCTGGGCTGAGTATAGGTGGCGGCGGGGGCGGCCCCGGCTGGGACGGGACCCGCGCCGAAACTCTGGAACCCGGTTGCCCCGCCGGACGTTTTTCATCTTGCGGCATGGGGGAGGCAGTGGCTCTCGTCGGTGGCGGCGACGCCGAGTCGGAGCCGGTCTTTGAGGCTCCCCTGGGGGCCGCCCGGAGCCGGTGCGGCCGGTACCGTGAGCGGATCAGCTTGCCGCCCTCCGCCTCGCTCGTAACCGCCACCGTGCTCTCAGCGTTTGGGCTTCCGGTCCGGGGTCGGCGCCCTTGACCCTGACACCGGAACAGGAGGCGGCGCTAGTTGCACGGGCCCGGGCAGATCCCGAGGGCTTTGGCGAACTGTATGACCAGTACTTCCCCCAGATCTACCGTTTCGTGGCCTCCCGGGTCGGGAGCCAGGACCAGGCCGAGGCCGTCACCAGCGACGTCTTCTACAAGGCGCTCCGGGCCATACCTCGCTACCGCCCCAGCGGCCACCCCTTCTCCTCCTGGCTGTACCAGATCGCGGTCAACAGCATCACCGACCACTACCGCTCGCGCCGGCGCCAGGGGGAGAGCCTGGAGGAGCAGCCCGAGCGGCCGACTCCGGGCCCCGGGGTGGACGAGGCGGTCGGCAACCGCCTGGGACTGGACGAGATCGGGCAGGCCATCGCCGCACTGCCCGAGCACCAGCGCACGGCTTTGATCCTCAAGTACCAGGAGGACCTTCCTCTGCTGGAGATCGCTCGGATCATGGGCAAGAGCGAAGGGGCGGTCAAGCTGCTCATCTTCCGGGGGACGGCTACGCTCCGCTCCCAGCTGCGGCCGCGCCTGTCCGAGGTGTCCCGGTCCGGTGCCTAAGTTCAGGCCTCCCCGCGCCCCCGAGCCGGCCCGGGACGAGGCCGAGCTCCGGGCCATCGCCCACGCCGGGGGTGAGTCCGACGGGTCCGGGTTCCTCGAGTCGGCTGCCTCGATCCGGCACCTCGTCCGCCAGCATCCGCCGGCGGCGGCCGACCCCAACTTCCAGGGCCGGCTCCGAGGGGAGCTGGTGCGCGGGGCCCGACTCCAGGCGGAACCCCGACCGAAGCGCCGCCGCTGGGGCCTGACCCTGCCGCTTTCGTTCGGAGCCGGGGTCGCGGCCCTGGCGGCGCTGAGCCTGGTGCTGGCTCAGGTCATGACCCGGCCTCCGCAGGCTCCGACGGCCGCGGTGCAGGCAAAGGCCAGCGTGTCGGGCCAGCAGCAGGTGGCCACCACAAAGGCCATAACCGTGAGCTTCAACCAGCCCATGGTCGAGCAGGCGGTCGTGGCCGGGCTCAAGATCGAGCCGGCCGTCGCCTACCGCACCAGCTGGCCCAACAGCAAGACTCTCGTGATTTCGCCGGTCGACGGACTGGCTCCCAACGTGGGCTACGTCGTCACCATCGCCAAACCGGCGGCCAAGGCCCAGAGCGGAGCTCAGGCTCCGGCCAACGTGGTCATCCCCTTCGGCACCGGGGACGCGCCCACCACCCCTGAGGGGCAGGTCCCGCAGCTGGTATCGACCAGCCCGGTGGCGATCAGCACCGGTCAGACCGCGCTGACCTACCTGCCCAACGGCGCCCTCTTGGTTCAGAGCTCCGGGGTCCAGCTCCTCCCCCCGCCGGGCCAGATCGCGGCCGCCAGCCCCAGCCCATCGCCCACGCCCACTGAGTCTCCCAGCCCCTCGGCCCCCCCCTCCCCGGCGGGCGGCGGATCAGGTGCCCCGTCCGCCGTCGGCAACCTCTACACCCTCGACCCGGCGGTGACCCAGCTGGCCCAGGGCGCCTCCGGGGCGCTCCCCTCCCCGGACGGGCAGCAGGTCGCCTACTGGGCCCCGGGAGCGTCAGGCACCCTGGACCTAGAGGTGGTCGGCGTGGGAGGGGGCAGCGCGGAGCAGCTGGCCACCACCGCCTACCGCGATCCGTCTTTGGCCTGGCTCGACGACGGCGACCTCCTCTACCCGGATGCTGGGGAGCTGCTCCAGGTCAACCTGGCGGGCCAGTTCGGCGGGCTCTATCGCCAGATACCAGTCGGCCCCAGCGGCGCCTTCAGCCTCTCTCCCGATGGCACCCGGGTCCTGGCCTGGCCCCAGGGGGTGCCCACCCTCTACCAGCTGGGCCAGGGCGGCTCGATGGCGGCTCCCAGCGGCACCACCCCTGGGGCCGCCTGGTCACCGACGTCCACCGCCCTGGCGTTCGTGGACCAGCAGGCGGGGGTGGACTCGCTGGAGCTGGACCAGCTCCCAAGCGGCCACGTGACGACGCTCCTCGGCGCTCCCCCCGGAGTCCAGCTGGGCTCGCTCAGCTTCGACCCCAGCGGCAGCTACCTGTCATATGTGGCCACGGCCGCCGCCGGCGGCGGCCAGCTGGGTGTGGTCGACGTCCAATCCGGCGCTCAGCGCCAGCTGGGAAACCTTGGCCAGGTCTCGGACCCCGTCTGGTCCCCCGCCGGGGGCCAGGTCTCGCTGCTGGTGACCGACCCCTCCAGCGGGGTCCAGACCGTGACCACCCTGCTCCTCTCCGGGACCCCGCAGGTAGTGAACCCGCCGCAGCAGCCAGCGGCGTCAGCTCGCAACCTGGCGACGGAGCTGGCCCAGATCCAGGTGGCGGGGGGGCCCTTGGCGCTGACCCAGATCACCGCGCTGCTGGCGCCGGGCTCTGACCTGGCCCCGACCACCCTGTTCCCGGGCAAGTTCCAGCGCTT
Organism: Candidatus Dormibacteria bacterium; assembly: GCA_050734425.1. GTDB lineage: Bacteria > Chloroflexota > Dormibacteria > Aeolococcales > Bog-877 > Bog-877. Next base: position 33,111 of record JBOHUL010000083.1, on the reverse strand, counting down.
CTACACCGTGTCCAGCACCGCCACCTCCCCCGGGGCCGCGACCTACGCCGTCCAGGTCCGGCTGGTGCGCGTCGCCGACGACGGTCAGGGCGTTGGCTTCCTGCCGGAAACGGTCACGGTCGACACCGCAGGGGCCAGCCCGGTCGTCAGCGGCGTCGCCCTCGGGACCTGGACCGCGGTGAGCCGGGGACCGCAGGTCTTGAGCGTCGGCAGCCACACCCTGGCCGACGGCACCACCGTGATCAGCATCGAGTTCGACTCAGACCTCGATCCGGCGACGGTCGGACCGCAGTCGATCACGCTCAGCGCCGGGGGCCAGCCGGTTTCGCGACTGCGTCTCGCTTACTCGGGGCTGACCCGCACCGTCACCGGCACCCTGGGCCAGCTGCCGGCAGGGGCACTCACCCTGACCGTCTCCCAGCCCCTCGCCGACATCGACGGCACCCCGATCCAGAGCCCCTTCCAGGTGCTGCTCCAGCCGGGGCCGCCGGCGCCCTGAGCCGGCGGGTCGCCGCCCCTACTGCAGCGCCGCCAGCGCCCCCGCCACCGCTGCCACCCGTCGGGCACCGCCGCCTCCACCCAGCTGCTGTGGCTGCTGGTCGCGCCAGGCCCGGGCCCGCTCAAAGAGCTCGGGGTGGGAGGGGATGTAGGCCGTGGTCAGCCGCCCCCCGACGAAGTCCTCGTCCTGGAGCAGGGCGGCGTGGAAGGGGATGTTGGTGGGGATGCCCCCGATCACGTACTCGTAGAGGGCCCGGCGACCACGCTCCAGCGCCTGCCGCCGGGTCTGGCCCGAGACGACCAGCTTGGCGATCATGGGGTCGTAGTAGGGGCTGACCAGCCCCGGTCCGGAAAGCGAGCTGTCGACCCGGACCCCGGGGCCGGTGGGCTCGTGGTAGCGGGTGACGCGCCCCGGGGTGGGACGAAAGTCCTCGAAGGGGTCCTCGGCGTTGATCCGGCACTCGATCGCCCAACCGCGCCAGTGGATCTGCTCCTGGGTCAGGTCCAAGGGCTCGCCCATGGCCACCTCGAGCTGGGCCGCCACCAGGTCGATCCCGGTCACCAGCTCCGTCACCGGGTGCTCCACCTGGAGCCTGGTGTTCATCTCCAGGAAGTAGAAGGAGCCGTGGGACTCGATGAACTCCACCGTGCCCGCGTTGACGTAGCCGACGGCCTCGGCCGCCTTCACCGCCGCCAGACCCATCTGTTCCCGCTGCTCCGGGCGGAGTGCGGTCGAGGGACACTCCTCGAAGAGCTTCTGGTGCCGGCGCTGGATCGAGCACTCACGCTCCCCCAGATGGAGGGTGTGGCCGCGGCTGTCGGCCAGCACCTGGATCTCGATGTGCCGGGGATCGGCGACCAGATGCTCCAGGAAGACCCGCGAGTCGCCGAAGGAGCGCTTGGCCGAGTCCTGGCAGCTGCGGATGGCGGGGAGCAGCTGGGCCTCGTCCTCGGCCGTCTTCATCCCGATGCCGCCGCCGCCGGCCGAGGCCTTGACCAGGATGGGGAAGCCGATCTCCCGGGCGGCCCTGACCGCCTCCTGCTCGTCCGAGATGGCACCGGTCCCGGGCACCACCGGAACCCCGGCCTTGCGCATCCGCTCCCGCGCCCGGACCTTGTCGCCCATGGCCGCCATGGCCTCGGGCGGGGGGCCGACGAAGACCAGGCCCGCCTCCCGGCAGGCCTCGGCCAGGCGCGGATTCTCGGAGAGGAAGCCGTAGCCCGGGTGGATCGCCTCGGCACCGCTGCCGCGGGCGGCGTCGACGATCCGCCCGATATTGAGGTAGGACTCGCTGGGCGCCGCCGAACCGATCCCCACCGCCTCGTCGGCGAGGCGGGTGTGGAGCGCACCCCGGTCGGCCTCGGAGTAGACCGCGACCGTGCGCAGGCCCAGGTCGCGGCAGCCGCGGATCACCCGGGCCGCGATCTCGCCCCGGTTGGCCACCAGAACCGTCCCGAAGCGAGCCACCTCGGTCTAAGCGACCTGGACCAGCACGTCGCCCCGGCTCACCACCTGCCCCTCCTGGACCAGGACCGCGGCCACGCGCCCGGCGCGGTCGCTGGGGATGTCGTTCTGCATCTTCATCGCCTCCAGCACCGCCACCGTCTGGCCGAGCTCGACGGCGTCTCCCACCTTGACCGCGATCCTGGCGATGAGCCCCTGCATCGGCGCCCTGACCCCGCTGCCGGCCTGGGCCGGCGCCGCGGCCGGGGGGGCTGCGGCCGCCGCCAAGCCGCCTCCGTCGGTGGCACTGACCACCACCTGGAAAACCTCGCCGTCCACCTCCACCGAGAACTCCCGCCGCGCCGCCACCTCGGCCGCCGCGACCGGCGCCGCCGCCGGGGGCGGCTGGGGCGGGGAGATGGCGGCGGCCACCGGCTCGGAGAGATCGCCAGCGTCAGACTCCCGCTCCGCCACGGCCGTGGGCGGCGGCTCCGGCGCGGGCTCGTCCTCGAGCCGCTCCACCTTGGCCTGGCCCCGGAGCAGCGCCAGCGTCGCCTGGGGAAAGAGGAGGAAGTCCAGCAGCTGCGCCCGGCTGGGCTCCGCGAAGCCGTGGCGCCTCAGTGCCCGACCGGCCGGCTCCAGGGCCGGCTCCAGGACCTCGGCGGGGCGGACTGTGATCGGCGCCTCGCCGGCGATGACGAGCTTCTGGATCTCGGGATCGAGGGGCCCCGGAGGTCGGCCGAAGAGGCCGAGGAAGTAGTCCTTGACCTCCTGGGCCACGGTCAGGTAGCGCTGGCCCGAGGCTACGTTGGCCACCGCCTGGGTCACCACCACCTGGGCCACGGGGGTCACCAGCGGCGGATGGCCCATCTCCCGGCGGACCCGGGGGATCTCCTCCATCACCTGGGCCAGCTTCTCCTGAGCGCCCTGGGAGGCGCACTCGTGGTGGAGGTGCTCCACCACCGACGGCGCCAGCTGGGTCCGCATGGTCGAGGAGTCGTACTGCCAGCCGCTGGGGTCGGCGATGGCCTGATACAAGGGCAGTACCGCTTCCAGCGCATCCGCCGCCCCCAGGAGGCGGCGTTGCTCCAGCTTTGGCTCCAGCTCGGTGCCCCGCAGGGCCGAGCAGACCCCTTCGGTGCTGGGCAAAGAGGCCCCTCCCGCGAGAGGCGAGAGGCATACGTCCAGGGCCTCGGCTCCGGCCTCGGCTGCGGCCAGGTAGGCGAAGGGCGCCTGGCCGGTGATGGTGGCGCAGTGGACCGTGACCGGCAGCCCCGTGCGCTGGAGCAGCCCCTGGACCAGGTCGCGGGCGCCGCCTGCGCCGAGGAGGCCCGCCGGGTCGAAGACGCAGAGACTGCGGCAGCCCAAGCGCCCCAGCTCCGCCCCCAGGTCCAGAAAGCTCTCCAGCGAGTGCACCGGGCTCTCGGTGTAGACCAGCGCCCCCTCGGGATGCTTCCCCTCGGCCAGCACCGCCTCCACCAGGGAGGTCAGGTTTCGGGGGTCGTTGAGGGGGTCGAAGCAGCGGAAGATGTCGAGGCCGCAGGTGGCGGCCTCGGCGACGAAGGCCTTGACGGCGTCGTCGGCCAGGGGCCGGTAGCCGACCAGGGCCTGTCCGCGAACCAGGCCCAGAAGAGGGGACTTGGTCGCCTGGCGCAGCGCTCGCAGGCGCTCGAAGGGATCCTCTCCCAGGTGGCTGAGGCCGGTCTCGAAGGTCGACCCGCCGAAGACGTCAAGCGCCTTGAAGCCGATGCCGTCCAGCTGCTCCAAGAGGGGGACCAGGTGACGGGTCCGGAGCCGGCTCAGGAGAAGTGTCTGCTGCCCGTGGCGCAGGCAGCATTCGACCAGTCCGACCGGGCCCATGAACTGCCAGGGTACCCGGAGGAGGTGGAGCGGTGCCGGAACCCGCGGGCGCTGGCGAGCCCGCCTGGCTGCACCTCTTCCGGCCGCAGGCCGACGAGGCCCGGGCGTCCAGCGGAGCAGCTCCCCAGGGCGGTGCGGCGGGCGTGGTCAGCCGCGGGCCGGGCGCTGCCTGCCGGCGCAGGAGACGCAGCGGCCAGCCCAGGGCAGCACCTCCAGCCGCCCAGCGGGGATCGCCCCGCCGCAGGCGTCACAGCGGCCGTAGCTGCCCTCATCCAGCTTGGCCAACGCTCGCTGGACCTGGGCCGCGACGCCCTCCAACTCCCCGGCGGTGCGGGACCTCGCCAGGCTGTCGGCGACCTCGGCCACGTGGTCCCCGGCCCGTTTGCCGTACTGGACCTGCTCCCCCCGCGACGGCGGCGCCGAGAGCGACGAGCGCTCCGCCTCCAGCTGACGCAGCTTCTCCCGGAGCAGCTCCCGCACCCGCCCCGTCTCCGCGCCGACCCCCTTCTCAGGAGTTCTGCCCGCCATCGTCACCTCCCTGGAGCCGGCACGAGGATCGGGCCGCGTCAGGCCCCGATGTCGGGACGGTAGCTCATCCCGGCGAACGAGACCGCCTCGATCCCGGAGTAGGCCAGTTGCCGCGCCGATTCCAGGCCCCCGCCGGTGGCGGTGCAGATCAGCACCCTGCCCCCCGAAACCTCGGGCCGGGAGCTCGGCCCCACCCGGGTCCCCATCTGGAAGACCTGGCAGCCCAGCTCGGCGGCGGTCTCCAGTCCCGAGATCTCGCCGCCGCCCTCGATCGGCTCGGGGTAGGGCCGGCGCACCGCCACCACCCCCAGGCAGAAGCCCGAGGGCGCCCCCAGGTCCTGGGGCTCCAGCCCTCCCCGGGCGGTCTGCCAGAAGAGGGGCACCGGGTCCGGCAGCAGCGGCAGCAGCACCTCGGCCTCAGGGTCGCCGAAGCGGGCGTTGAACTCCAGAACCTTCAGCCCCTGGGCGGTCAGGATTCCCCCCACGTAGAGGCAGCCCTGGAAGGGGGTGCCCCGCCGCCGCATCTCGCGCAGGACCGGCTCCACCACCTCCTCCCGCGCCCGGCGGTTGACCCCCGCCCAGTCACTCTCCGGAGCCGGAGCGAAGGCGCCCATGCCCCCGGTGTTGGGCCCCTGGTCCTTGACCCAGGCCCGCTTGTAGTCCCTGGCCGGGGGCAGCATCACCACCCGGTCGCCGTCCGTCAAAGCGAAGAGCGAGATCTCCTCCCCCTCCAAGCAGTCCTCGATCACCACCGTGGCCCCGGCCCCACCCAGAGAGCGCCGGACCATGAGGGCCTCCAGAACCCCCTCGGCCTCCTCCTCAGTGGCGCAGACGAAAGCCCCCTTGCCCAGAGCCAGCCCGTCCGCCTTCACCACCACCGGGGCCCCGCGCCGCCGGAGGTGGGCCAGCGCCTCTGCGTGATCCCGAAAGGCGGCCCAGGGGGCGGTCCTGACCCCGGCCTGGTCCATCACCCCCTTGGCGAAGGCCTTGCTGGTCTCCAGCCGGCCAGCCTCCCGGCCCGCCCCGAAGACCGGGACCTCGGCGTCCCGCAGCTCGTCGGCGACGCCGGCGGCGACAGCGGCGTCCGGCCCCAGCAGCACCAGGTCAACTGCCTCTCGTTTGACCAGCCCCAGCAGCGCCTGGGCGTCGGTCGGCGCGACCTGGTGGTTGGCGCCGATCTCAGCCGTGCCGGCGTTGCCCGGGGCGCAGCTGACCCCGCGCACCAGGGGGCTGCGGCCGCAAGCCCAGGCCAGGGCGTGCTCCCGGCCTCCCCCGCCCACCACCAAGACGTGCAGCGCCTCGGGGGTTGGCCTGAAGCTCACTCCCACTCGATCGTCGAGGGCGGCTTGCTGCTGATGTCGTAGACGACCCGGTTGACCCCTTTGACCTCGTTGACGATGCGCCGGCCGATGTCGGAGAGCACGTCGTAGGGCACCCGGGCCCAGTCGGCGGTCATGCCGTCGTCGGATTCCACGATGCGGACCGCGACCACGTTGGCGTAGGTGCGGTAGTCCCCCATCACCCCCACGCTGCTGATGGGGGTGAGGATGGCGAAGCTCTGCCAGACCTGGTGGTAGAGGCCGCTGCGCTTGATCTCGTCGATGACCACCCAGTCGGCGGCCCTCACCGTCTCCAAGCGCTCCCGGGTCACCTCGCCGATGATCCGGATCGCAAGCCCGGGGCCGGGGAACGGCTGACGCTGGACCACCTCGTCCGGCATTCCCAGGGCCCGACCCACCTGCCGCACCTCGTCCTTGAACAGGTAGCGCAGCGGCTCCACCAAGGAGAAGTGCATCAGCTCCGGCAGGCCACCGACGTTGTGGTGGGTCTTGATCTTGTGCGCCCCGAAGGTGTCCTTGGCCGTGCTCTCGATCACGTCGGGGTAGAGCGTCCCCTGGGCCAGGAATGGGACCGGCCCCAGGCGCCGGGCCTCGTCCTCGAAGGCTCCGATGAACTCCCGGCCCACGATCCGGCGCTTCTCCTCGGGGTCGACGACGCCGCGGAGCGCGCCCAGGAAGCGGTCCTGGGCCTCGACCCGCAGGATCCGCATCCGCATGCTCCTGGCCAAGGCGGCGATAACCCGGTCGCCCTCGCCCCTGCGCAGCAGGCCGTTGTCAACGAAGACGCAGCTGAGCTGGTCGCCGACGGCGCGGTGCACCAGGGTCGCCGCCACCGCCGAGTCCACCCCCCCGGACAAAGCGCAGATGACCCGCTCGTCGCCCACGCTCTGGCGGATCTCGGCGACAGCCGTCTCCACGAAGCCAGCCGGCTCCCAGGAGCCGCGGCAGCCGCAGGTCCGGAAGAGGAAGTTGCGCAAGAGCTCCCGGCCCTGGGGGGTGTGGGCCACCTCGGGGTGGAACTGGATCCCGACCCGGCCCTTGGGCCCGGCCATGGCCGCGACCGGGCTGTTGAGGGTGTGGGCCACCGGGTGGAATCCCTTTGGCAGCTCCTCGATGACGTCGCCGTGGCTCATCCAGACCGGCATCTCCCGGGGGAGACCCTCGAAGACTCCGTCCGGCTGGTCCACCACCACCGAGGCCAGCCCGTACTCCCGCCGCGCCGAGGGGCGGACCCGTCCCCCCAAGTCGCTGGCCAGGAGCTGCATTCCGTAGCAGATGCCGAGGATGGGCAGCCCCAGACCGTAGATCCCTTGGTCGGGGTGCAGCGCCCCCTCGTCGTAGACGCTGGAGGGCCCCCCGCTCAGCACCAGGCCCCTGGGGCGGCGGCGGCGGACCTCCTCGGCACTCACCGTGCCCGGGACCAGCTCGCAGTAGACGCGGAGCTCTCGGATCCGCCGCGCGATCAGCTGGCTGTATTGAGACCCGAAGTCCAAAACCAGCACCGTCTCCATCCTGGGGGAGGAGCTGGGATCCGTCTCCGCCCTGTTCTGGAGGGGGAGGGCAGCGGCGGTCACGACCTCCCCAGGCTCAGCTCAGCGGGCCATCCCCACCTGCTGGGCCTGCTGAAAGAGCTTGCCCTCGGTGAGGATCGCGGGCGCGATCACGAGCTCGGTCTGCTGGAACTCCTCGATGGTCCGGGCGCCACAGACGCCCATCGCCGTCTTGACCGCCCCGACCAGGTTCTGGCTGCCGTCGTCGACCCGGGCCGGCCCCAGCAGCAGCTCCTTCAGGGTCGCCTTCACCCCCACCTTGATCCGGGTCCCCCGGGGCAGGTTGGGGTCGGGTGTGGCCATGCCCCAGTGGTTGCCCCGACCGGGGGCCTCCTCGGCCGAGGCGAACACGGAACCGATCATGACCCCGTCTGCCCCCGAGGCCAGCGCCTTGGTGACATCGCCCCCGACCCTCATGCCCCCGTCGGTGATCACGGTGACCGGCTGACCGCCGGCCCGCCGGTGGTCGTGGCGGGCGGCGGCGACGTCGGCGGTGGCGGTGACCTGGGGCACCCCCACCCCGAGGACGCCGCGGGTGGTGCAGGCGGCGCCCGGGCCGACCCCCACCAGGATCCCCGCCACCCCGGTGCCCATCAGCTCCAGGGCGGTGTAGTACTCGACGCAGTTGCCCACCACCACCGGCAGCTTGGAGTTGCGCACCAGCTGGTTGAAGTCGAGCTGACGGTAGGAACGGGAGATGTGGCGGGCGGTCAGGACCGTGCCCTGGATGAAGTAGACGTCGGCTCCGGCGTCGCCGATGATCCCCAGCCGCCGCTCGGCGTCGTTTGGGGTGCTGGAGACGGCGCAGAGGACCCCGCCCCGCTTGACCTCCTCGATCCGCTGGGCGATGAGCTGGTCCTTGACCGGCTCGCGGTAGAGGTCCTGGAGCAGGACGTTGACCCGCTCCCTTGGTGCCTCGGCGACCTGCTCGTATACCGCCTGGACGTCGTCGTAGCGACAGTTGATCCCGTCCAGGTTGAGCACCGCCAGCCCCCCGAGCCGGCCCATCTCGATGGCGAAGTTGGCGTCGACGGCCCCGTCCATCGCCGCCGCCAGGATGGGGAGGGCCAGCTCCACATCGCCCAGGCGGAGGCTGATGTCGATCTCCTCGGGGTTGATCGTCACCTTCCCCGGCACCAGCGCCACCTCGTCGAAGCCGTAGGCCCGCCTAGCCCGCTTACCTCTTCCCAGTTCTACGTCCAAGCAGGGCTCCCTGGGTCGGCCTAGGTGCGCGGGGATCACCGTTATCTTTCGCCAACCCGAGGGCCAGCATATCAGACGACCGCCCGTCAAGGCCCCCACAACGCCGCATGTTGTGGTCGACTCCGCGCCAGACCCCGCTATCTAGTGGCCCGGTCGGGTCAGGTGGCCTGAAGCTGGGCCCGGAGGACCAGCCGTTGGTAGTCGAGCCACAGGGGGGTGCAGGTGATGACCGTGATCCAGGTGCCCTGGCTCAGCGGCTGCAACTGGGTGACCTGGGCGGGGTACTCGGTCCACGTCTGGCGGATGACGTAGGTGAACTGCTGGCAGTCCCGGTCGGTCAGAACGATCGTGTCGCCGACCTTGAGGGTGCCGAGGGGCTCGAAGTTGGGCTCCCGGTGGAGGGCGTAGATGCCGTTGCCCGGTTGGCCCGGGCCCGGGCTGGAGGCGTAGTGGACCACCGAGCGGACGTGGAGCATCGACCAGGTTCCGTTGCCGGCGACGCCCTCGATCCCCGACAGGCTGGGGAAGTCGATGAGGGCGTAGGAGGAACTGGGCGCGCCGCTGCCGCAGCTGGGAGAGGTGCTTCCGGGGGTTGAGTTGGGAAGGGTGTCAGTCTTGCTCTCGGGCAGGCGGTTGGCCAGGGCGGAGCCCGGATCCTTCCACTGGTGCAGCGCCTGGCTGTCGGCGTTGGCGCGCTGCCCCAGCTGTACCAGCGGCGGGATGAAGACGGCCAGGCCGGCGACGATCAGCAGAACGCCGGCCGCCGTCAGCAGTGTCGCCACACGCCGACTGCGGCTGCCGCCCGCGAGATTGCGCCAAATACTCTTCATCGCCCGCTCCGTGCTTTCCCCGCCCCATCCTACCTGAACTCGGATCGTGACCTTTGGGTGTCACATCCGCCGCGCAGCTTGTTACGCAGCCGTGCCCATACCAAAACTTGGCATTTCGACTCCCCCGGACACAATCGGTGCGTGAGTCAATTCGCCAGCGCCGCCACCGATGGAGGGCGGGGGTCGGTGACAGCCTCACCGGACCTGGCCGCGTCCAAGATTCTCGTCATTGACGACGACCCCGCGCTGCTGCGCCTGGTCGAGCTGATCGCGGCCGAGAACGGATATCAAGTAGTGACCGCGACCACCGGCGCGGCAGGCCTACGCCTGACTATGGAGAGCGACCCCGACCTGGTGCTGCTGGACCTGGTGCTGCCGGACATGAGCGGCATCGAGGTCTGCCGACGGCTGCGGTCTGCAGGAATCAAGGTAACCGTCCTCATGATCAGCTGCCTGCACGAACCCGAGGATGTGGTGGTGGGCCTCGAGGTCGGCGCCGACGACTACCTGCGCAAGCCCTTTCAGGTGCGGGAGCTGGTGGCCCGGATCAACGCCCGTCTGCGCCGGGCCCGCTTGAGCCGCGAGGCAGGCGGCACCGAGCGGCTGCACTACCCCGGGCTCAGCATCGACGTCGGTCGCCACGAGGTCCGCAGGGACGGCCGCCCGGTGGGGCTGACTCCAACCGAGTTCCGCATCCTGGTGACGCTGGCGCGGCAGGCCGGGGCCGTGGTTCCCCGACCCCAGCTCATCGCCGAGGTCTGGCGCAACCGCGACCCCTATCGGGTCCACTCCCTCGACGCCCACCTGTACCGTCTACGGCGCAAGATCCAGCCACGCCACGATGGCGCCCGCTACCTCCACGCCGTCATCGGCGCCGGCTATCGCTTCGAGTATCAGCCACCTCGCACTGAGTCCCGGCGCCAGCGGGTGCCCTACCTGCGCCTGGCGCACTGATCAGGGGTAGATACCCCTGACCTTGGACGCCCGCGCCACCCGCCCCACCGCGATCAGGTAGGCGGCCTGGCGCAGCGACACCTTCTTCTGGCCGTGGTAGGCCCACACCTGCTCGCTGGCTCGGAGCATGGCCTGCTGCAGCTGTGAGTTGATTTCGTTCTCGTCCCAGAAGAACGACTGCAGGTCCTGCACCCACTCGAAGTAGGAGACTGTCACCCCGCCGGCATTGGCGAGGATGTCGGGCACGATGACGATGCCATCCTCCGCCAGCGCCGCCTCGGCCGCCGGCGTGATCGGGCTGTTGGCACCCTCGGCGACGATGCGGGCCCGCACCTTGGAGGCGTTGGCACTGTTGATCGTGGACTCGACCGACGCCGGGACCAGAACAGTAACCGGGAGCGACAGAAGCTCGTCCCGGGTGATCCGCTCACCGGGGACGTGGGCATCGGTCAGCCCGCCGCCATGCGCCTTGGCCTCTTCCAACCGTTGCAGGTCCAGACCGGCGTCGCAGTGCCAACCCTCATGGCTGTCCGACACCGCCACAACCCGGCAGCCAGCCTCGGACAGCAGGCGGGCACAGGTCCTGCCGACCTTGCCGTACCCCTCGACCGCTACTGTCGCACCGTTCAGGCTGAGACCGGTGTTGCGCAGAGCATGCACCAGGATCGTCGCCATGCCCCGGCCCGCGGCCTCCACCCGTCCGAACGACCCCCCCGCCTCGATGGGCTTGCCGGTGACCGACGCGGTCACCGAGTACCCCGCGTGCATCGAGAGCGTGTCCATGATCCAGGCCATGATCTGAGGGGTCGTGCCGATGTCCGGCGCAGGGATGTCCCGCTCCGGGCCGAGCAGCAGGCTGATTTCGGTCGTGTAGCGCCGAGTCAGCCGCTCCAGCTCGCGTGCACTCATGCGATGCGGATCGACGCACACGGCGCCGGCGGCTCCACCGAACGGAAGTGACATCAGTGCACTCTTCCAGGACATGGACATGGCCAGCGCCTTGGTCTGATCCAGAGTCGCCTCGGCCTCGTAGCGAACACCTCCCTTGGCCGGGCCCAGGGCGATGCTGTGGTGCACCCGGTTACCGACGAAGACCTCTACCGAGCCATCGTCGGCCACAACGGGGAAGTGGACCTGAAAGACGCGCTTGACTTCACGGAGGACCAAGCGCGCCTCGTCGTCGAGATGGAGCAACTCCGCCGCCTGGTCGACCCGATGCTGTGCTGTGGTGTAGAGGTCTTCGTTGCCCGAGGTCGACGCGGCGACGGTCACAGGAGAAGTATATGGCTCGCCCCGTGACCTGGTTGGCATCTCGACCCGATCACCATCAGCTACGACCGACGCCCAACCAATTCGTCCGAACTAGTTGACACGGCGGCATCAAACCGCGATTGTGTGACACAATCAGGTCCGGTCGACGGCCGCGACACCGCACTTGGCGCAGTCACCGCCCACGTCACAACTCAACCGAGCGGAAATACTCCCAAAGACAGTCCGAACTTCGGGGTGCACTCGACACCATTCCCCCCGAAGCCAACAGGAGGATCAGAGCTGATGCCCCGAACGACGAGGAGAACAGGCACAAGGCGCACCGCCGCGCGTCCTGCCTCTAGGACCACACGAAGGTCCAGCACCAGGCGCGCCAGCGCGCGAACTGGCGTGCGCAGTGCCGCCAGCAGGCGCACCAGCGTGCGGCGCACCACCGCCCGGCGCCCCGCCGCCCGGCGCAGCACCGCGGCCGCGACCTCGAGCGCGGCGTCGACGCGGGCGCTGACCGCGCAGCTCAAGGCGTTGGAGAAGCACCTGGTCGAAATCGAGAAGAAGTTGGACGCGGCCGTGGGCCGCGCCAGCAGCACCACCAGCGCACGTCGCCCTGGAAGCCGGACGGTGCGGCGTCGCACCGCGAGCACCGGCGGGCGTCGGACGGCGGCGCGCAGCACCTCTCGCGGACGCAGCCCGGCGACCACGACTACGACACGTCGGCGCCGGACCGGTCGCACCGCCGCGGCGACACCACGTCGCAGCGCAACCCCGCGGACCCGGCGGCCGCGGGCGACCAGCCGCCGCACCACTCCGGCCAAAACCTCTGCGGCGGCCCCCGCTCGGCGGACGGGGCGGCGCGGAGGTCGGGTGCTCTTGAGCAGCGGCAGCTGACTCGACCGCAACCCAGCGCATCTTGATGAGGAGCGGGCCCAAAGCCCGCTCCTCTTTATTTGTGCCCCGCCGCCTCAGCCGGCGAGCACTCGTCCCAGACGGCGCCCGGCCTCGGCGACGTCGGCATCGCTGACATCGAGGTGGGTGACGCAGCGCACGGTGTGCTGACTGAAGGGCACGGTCAGGACGCCCAGCCGGGCCGCCTCCGCCACCACCACCTCCGCCTCCTGCTCAGTCTCCAGGAGAACGATGTTGGTGGCGGCGTTGGCGGGCGGACGGCGCAGCCCGCGGCAGTCGTGGAGTGACTGCGCCAGCCGCTGCGCCTTGAGCTGATCCTCTGCGATGCGGTCCAGGTTGTGGTCCAGGGCCCACAGGCCCGCCGCCGCCAGGATCCCCACCTGGCGCATGCCGCCGCCGAGGCGCTTGCGCCAGGTGTGGGCCTGAACCCTGCCTGCGCTGGGCCCGACCCAGAGGCTGCCCGCGGGGCACCCCAGCCCCTTGGAGAGTGAGAAGGTCACCGAGTCGGCCGACTCCGCCAGGCGGCAGACGGCCACGCCCAGGCTGGCGGCCGCGTTGGCGAGGCGGGCGCCGTCGAGGTGGACCGAGAGCCCCAGCGCGTGAGCGGCCGCGGTGCTCCGCTCCAGCTCCTCCACCGCAGCCACGGTCCCCCCGCGGCGGTTGTGGCTCTGCTCCAGGCAGAGGAGCCTGGTCCTGGGTTCGTGGTCGGGGTCGCCCAAGCGGTTGAGACGCTGCAGTTGCGCCGGCGAGGGACAACCGCTGGGGGGCGCGTCGAAGTTGCGCAGTTGCACGCCTCCGATGACCGCCGATCCCGCCAGCTCGTAGTGGAGGATGTGGGCCTCGCCATCCACCAGCACCTCATCCCCGGGCGAGGTCGGGCTCACGACCGCGATGAGATTGGCCATGGTCCCGCTGGGACAGAACAGGGCGGACTCCTTGCCCAGGAGCTCCGCCACCCGCTCCTCCAGCTGGTTGACGGTGGGATCCTCGCCGAACACGTCGTCACCGACCTCGGCCCGGGCCATCGCCTGGCGCATCCCCGCCGAGGGCCGGGTGACGGTATCGCTGCGGAGGTCGATGAGTCGCTCCACCCTGGCACCCATCGTAGGCGGTGTCGAGAGCGGCCTCAGCCGCCGAGGGCCTCGCTCTGAGGCTGGCCCGAGTCCAGGAACTGCACCCGGTTGCGGCCGTTGCGCTTGGCGGAGTAGAGGGCCCTGTCCGCCAGGTCCAGCAGATTGCGGGCGCCCTTGGAGCCATCGGGGAATGTGACCCCGCCGACGCTGACCGTGACCTGGAGCGTGGTCTCGTCCTCCAGGCCCACCCGCATCCGCTCCACCGCCTGGCGGATCTTCTCCGCCACCAGCGCCGCGTCGTCGTGCTGGGTGTTGGCCATGACCACGACGAACTCCTCGCCGCCGTAGCGGGCGGCCAGGTCCGATTTGCGGATGGTCTCCACCAGCAGAGCGGCGAAATGGCGCAACAGACGGTCGCCGGCGGGGTGGCCGTGGGTGTCGTTGACCTCTTTGAAGTGGTCCAGGTCCAGCATCAGGACCGACAGGGGGGATCGGGCGCGGTCGGCGACGTTGACCTGCTGGTCGAGATAGCCCACGAGGAAGCGGTAGTTGTAGAGGCCCGTCATCTCGTCAGTGGTAGCCTCCCGCAGCGTCAGCTCCAGCCGAGCGCTCTTCTCCACCGCCACCACCACCTGGTCCGCGACGCTGCGGCAGAGGGTGTAATCCTCATCCTGGTAGGGCTGGCGCTTGTTGCCGACCAGGAGCAACCCCAGGTCCTTGTCGCCGGAGCGCAGCGGCTCCACCAGACAGTCGCGCAGGCGGAGCCGCTCCTCCACCTGGTGCCGCTCCTCTTGGGCCAGGTGGCTGCGCACCACAAAGCGGGGCTCGCGGACCAGCCCCCCGAGGAGGCCGAACCCGGACTCCACCTCAGCCCAGGAGAGCTCCCAGGCCAGCTCCGGGGCGCTGAGGACGAGCCCCTTGGGGCTCTGCGCCTGGGGCCTGAGCAGGATCAGGCCCAGGTCGGCGTCGAGGAGATCGGCCAGGCTCCGCAGCACCTGGGACAGCGCCTGCTCCACGGGAGCGCTGCCGGTCAGGGTCGAGGCGATCACGGTGCGGCCGGTGGCCATCAGGAGCTGGCGCCGGAGCTGGCGTCGCACCAGCTCCACGTTGGCGGCGAGCCGGGTTATCTCCTCCGCCCCCGGCCCCACCTGCACCGGCTCGGCGTAGGCGTCGGCGCCGAGGCGCTGCACCGCCAAGTCCAGCCGCCGCAGCGGCCGGTTGAGGTTCCGCTCGACCAGGAGGAAGACCAAGACCAGCCCCAGCAGGAGGACCCCCGCCACCGCCAGTGCCAGCGGCCAGGCCAGCCCGGCAACGGTCACTCCGGGGGCGGGCCCGGGGCCTAGGAAGAGCAGCGCCGCCACCTCTTCCCCTCTGGGCCCCGGGAGGCTCCTCATGGCCACGACCCTCGTCCGCCCACCCAGCTGGGCCTGGCCCACACCGCCCCGGTCCCGAGACGCCGCCAGCAGCGCCGGGGGCAGGCGAGCTCCGGCGGCGAAGTCGGTTCCCCCGAGCTCCGCCGGTAGAGCCAGGCGCCCCCCTAGCACAAGCCCCAGCGAGCCCCCCAACCCGGAGGTCCGGAGCAAGCGCCGCACATAGCCCAGGGTGGTCTCCGCCAGGGGGGTTTGGACCTCGACGTAGCCCAGGGTGCCCCCGGCCGCCGCCACCCGGGCCACGCCCAACCCCAGCACCCGGTGACCGCCCGCGAGGGCGAAGTAGCCGCCGGAGGAGGCGGTGCCGGCGCAGTCGCCCGGGGTCACGGGGAGGTGGAGCAGCGGACCCGGGCCGCCCGAGCCCGGGGCACCGGATTCGCCCCGCACCTGCCCGCCCTGGCCCAGGAGCAGGAGCGCCTGGCCGCGCTGGGCGTCCTCAACCGCCGCCCGGGCCAGGCCGGCGAGCTGGCTCCCGCCTCCCTGGTAGGCGGCGCGGGTGGCAGGTAGGGCGGCAACCTCGCAGGCGAAGCGCTGGGAGACGGCCGTCGTCTGGGACGCCACCAGGGTCTGCGCCAGGCGCGCCCCGCCCTGGCCCGCCTGGAGCTGCCGCTGCTGCTGCGCCCCCTGGGTTTGGACCCAGGCCAGCACCCCCACCACCACCGCCGCCGCGAGGCCCACCAGCAGCAGCAGGAGCGCGAAGCGGGCGGTGAACGACCTCCCCGGGAGGTGGCGCCCTGCTGGTTGCTCGGCCAATCTTGTGCCCTACCTGTCAGCGGACGGGCGGTGCCGACGCCCCGGTCGTTCTGGGCCAGGTAGGAAGGTGAGTGGAGAACCCAGGACCGCTCTTGGGCACCGGCCCTATGATGTCTCCCACCGTAGTCGCCCAGATCGGATACCTGGGGCCGGGCGGGTAGCGAAGGGGTGACACCGGCCCGACGGTCCGATGACGGGGGCCAGGGGACCCGTTGGCGACCGCCGGAGGTCCCTGGCGAAGTGGGAGGTGGAGCGCCGGTGCCGGAGGTGGTGGTCTCCTTTCTGGATGGGGAGATCCTCTACGGAGAGCTGCCCCAGCTGCAGATGGACGACCCCTTCGTCGACCTGGACCTGAACACCCTCGACGGCAACTCCCGCCAGGCGCTGGTGCCGGTGAGCGGTGTGCGCCAGATCGAGCTGGCCAAGGTCGATCCCCAGAGCCCGGACCTGGACCTGGAGCAGACGCCCCGGGTCGCGCTTCACTTCATCGACGGCCAGGTGGTCCGGGCCCACGTCCTGAGCCCGGCCTCGCTCCAGCGCTTCGGCGCGATCTGGGACATCGTCGATGCCAACAGCCAGGAGCACAAGGTCTGCGCCATCCCTTACACCGCCCTCAAGGGCGCCTTCTACGTCCGTCACTGGGACACCCGCCCCCCCCTGGAGCGGACGTCCTCGGTGGGCGGGGTCAACGCGCAGCAGCGGCGGCGCCTGGCCGAGATCCAGGCCCGCCGCAACCGGGAGGGGATGCTGGGCCGTTTGAAGCGGCCGGGCTCGGGACTTCTGGGACGGGTCGAAGGGGGGCCCGGGGCCCCGAGGGGCCGGGGCCGGCGGCGACCCCAACAGCCACCGGAGGACCCGGAGCCCCAGTGAGGGTCCTGGTCACGGGCGGCGCCGGGTTCATCGGCAGCCACCTCTGCGACCGGCTGCTGCGAGAGGGACACCAAGTCGCGGTGGTCGACGACCTCAGCAGCGGCCGACGCCAGCGCCTGGGGCCGGAGGTCGCCTTCCACCGCCTCGACATCCGCAGCCCCTGGCTCGGGCGGGTGGTCGAAGCGGAGCGTCCAGAGGTGATCTATCACCTGGCGGCTCAGATCGACGTCAGGGCCTCGGTCCGAGACCCGCTCCTGGACGGTGAGGTCAACGTGCTGGGGACGGTGCGGCTGCTGCGGGCGGCGGTGGCGGCGTCGGTGCGGCGGGTGGTCTTCGTCTCCACCGGAGGGGCGATCTACGGCGACACCCAGCTGGTGCCGACCGAGGAGTCCCACCCCCTGCGGCCCGCCTCACCCTACGGCGCAGCCAAGGCGGCGGCCGAGGCCTACCTCAGCGCCTTCCGGGAGAGCTTCGGCCTGGAGGGGGCGGTGCTGCGGCCAGCCAACGTCTACGGGCCGCGCCAGGCCCCAGACGGCGAGGCGGGAGTGGTGGCCATCTTCCTAAAGCGGCTGCTCCAGGGCCAGGCCCTCCTCATCAACGGAGACGGTCGCCAGACGCGCGACTTCGTCTTCGTCCTGGACCTGGTCGACGCGCTGCTCCGACTCCTCGATGGAACTGGTGGCACCTTCAACGCAGGCACCGGCCGGGAGACCACCGTCCTGGAGCTGGCGGCGGAGCTGGTGCGGGCGATTAAGAGCCTCCGCCCCGACCTGGACCTGCCCCCGCCAGGGCACGGGCCGGCCCGGGCCGGGGAGCAGCAGCGCAGCTGCCTCGACACCTCCTTGGCCCGAACTCAGCTGGGCTGGCAGGCGGAGACCGACCTCGCCCGGGGATTGAAGGAGACGGCCATCTGGTTCATGGGCCGCCGGGAGCGAAAGGGCTAGATCGTCTGGCGGTAGCCGAAGAACTCGTGGTCCTCGTTATAGCCGCCGAAGCCACCGCCCAGCTCGGAAAAGTGGCGCAGGAACTCGATCGACCGGATCCACTTGACCTGCTTGAAGCCCAGCTCCAGCTCGTTGCGCAGGCGCAGCGGGGCGCCATGACCAAAGGACAGAGGTTTGCCGTTCATCTCGTACGCCAGCATGGTGAGGTGGTGGCGCATGTGCTCGATGGGGTGGGCGTCGTAGTAGGCGCCGCCGTCCGGACCGTCGGCTAGCGAGTAGAAGGCGACCCAGCGGGCCTCGGGATCGGGCTGCACCAGCTCGACGATGGTGCTCATCGCCACCCCACCCCAGCGCGCCACGCCGGACCAGCCCTGGATGCAGAAGTGTTGCGTGATCTGCTGGTGGAAGGGGAGGGCCCGGATCTGATCCAGGTCCAGCTCCTGGGGTTGCGAGACGGCGCCTCCGATCCGCAGCCGGTAGGCGGCGAAGCTTCCCGCTTCCAGCCGCCGGTACTCGTCCGAGTTGGGATATTGGCCGTTGTGCCAGAAGTACGGTGAGATGTCCTTCTCCGAATACTGCCCCGGTCGCGGGTCCAGATGCTCGAAGAGGTGCTGCAGCGGTCCGACTAGGCGCTGACCCATCGCCTGCACCGCCCGCGGATGGCGCAGGGTGAAGGGACTCGCGACCAGCCAGGCAGCGGTGACGACCAACACCGACAGGCAGAAGAGGCCGACCCCGGCCCAGCCGCCCGAGTTGACGCCGGTGTAGATGTGGTTGAGGTTGCCCTGGATGCCCGTGGACATGACGAGGCCGATATGGACCGCGACGAAGACTACGAACCACACCATCACCAGAAAGTGGACCGAGCGGGCGACCTGGATGCTGAGCGGCGAGCTGACCAGCCGGAACCTGGCAGAGAGAGCGGGAGACATGCCGAGCCCGGTCAGGAGCGCCAGCGGGGCGGCGACGAAGACGGTGACGAAATAGGCCAGCAGCTGCAGGCCGTTGTAGGCGACCCAGCCGTGGTTGGCGGGCCACTGCAGGGACAGGTATTGCAGCAACGCCGAGGCCGCCTGGGGGAACACCTGCCAGGACGTGGGGACGATGCGCTGCCACTGACCGGTGGCAGAGATGAGGCCGTAGAAGAGCGCGCCGTTGAGCAACCAGAGCATGTCGAAAGAGAGATGCCACCAGCGCGCCAGGCCGATGGAGTGACGCAGGCCAGGGAGGCCCACGTGTCGGGGGAGGGCGATCGAGTCCTGCTTGGCGGTCCAGAGCGGGTCCTCTGGAACCGGCTTTTGGAACCGCAGCCACTCCCGTCCCGGGGTGGAGTGGCGGGTCCAGTAGAGCCGCGGATGGTCGGCGACGATCTGCCAGCCGGCCCGGACGATGAAGACCATGAACAGGGCGTTGAGGAAATGCTGCCAGCGGAGCCACCAGGGGAAGCCCAGCCCAGCCACCGACCGGCTGACGGCCGCGGTCCCGGGGAAGGTCCGGATGAACTGCTGGACCGCCGGCTCGGTGCGCAGCCCCTTGGCGGCGGCGACCGCCACGACCAGCGCCAGCAGGCCCAGGGGTAGAAGCCAGAGCAGGTTGAACCAGCGGCCGCGGCCCAGGCGGAGCCTCGGGGCCACGCCCCCCTGTTGGGGGATGCCTCCGGCCCACTGCGGCGCGTCGATCGCGTTCTCCCCAGGAACCAACCGCCAGCGGTCGCCGGCCGACCGCCGTCCCTGGGGCGGGCGACCTCGCCGGCCCCACCCCCGAGGTGTCCCCTCGCCCATCCGGCCAACTGTAGGGGCGAGCCAGGCAACAGAGCGTTACCGAGCGACGCCCCCCGAGCGCGCTACTTGTAGCGGAAGGTGATCCGGCCCCGGGTCAGGTCGTAGGGGCTGAGCTCGACTTTGACCTTGTCTCCGATCAGGGTGCGGATGTAGTGCTTGCGCATCTTGCCGGAGATGTAGGCGAGGATGACCTGGCCCGTCTGCAGTTCGACCCGGAACTGGGCATTGGGCAGGGGCTCGACGACCGTGCCCTCGATCTCGATGGTCTCCTCCTTGCGCTCCTCCACGGGGGTGGGCCGGGGGACGCGGGGGCGCGAGGGTCGGCGCCGGGGGCGCCTTCCCATCGAGCGTCTGGCCAATTCCTACCTCCAAGAGCCGAAGCGGTAAGGAGCGCCCGCCCGGGCGACAGATTGTATCCTGCCGCCCCTCTCAGCCCTTCCGGGGAGGGGCGACCGTACCTCCGCCACCCCCATGGCGAGGCCCGATCTGGTGCACCAGCCGTCCCGCCCCCTCCAGCTCGCACTCGATCCGGTCGCCCGGCTCCAGCAACCGGCCCCGCTCCTGACCGCTGCCACCGGTGACGGTGCCGCTGGCCAGCACCTCGCCCGCCTGGAGCGGCTCCGCCCCCGAGGCGTAGGCGACCATCTCCGGAAACGACCAGCGCGCCTCACCCACCTTGGCCTCCGCCACCTGCTCCCCGTTGAGGAAGGCCCGGACCAGGAGCTGAGAGGGGTCGCCCAGCTCGTCGGCGGTGACCAGCCAGGGCCCCAGCCCGGAGGCGAAGTCCTTGGCCTTGGCGGGGCCCAACCGGACCTGCATCTCCTCACCCTGGATGTCCCGGGCAGAGAAGTCGCAGAAGGCTGCGTACCCGGCGATGGCCGCGCTCGCCCGGCGCGGGTCCAGGTCCTGGCCCCCCTGGCCGAGGACGCAGGCCACCTCCAGCTCGTAGTCGAGGGCGTCGGTGTAGCTGGGCCAGGGCACCTCAGCTCCCGGGGGCAGCAGGGTGGCGGGGTTGCCCTTGTAGTACACCGGCCGCCGGAACCAGGGCTCGGGAATGGGCTCGCCCCGGCGGGCCGCCCCCGCGGCAACATGCCCCTCGAAGGCATAGAAGTCGCGCAGCAGCGGGGGCCGCAGCAGCGGCAGACGCTCCACCTCCTGGGGACGGTAGCGGAGGCGCCCGCCCGAGGGGCTCAGCGCCGCCTCCGGCTCCTGCGCCGCCAGCTGGACCGCCTCTTGGGCCAGCTCCAGGGCCCGCCTGCCGCCCTTGAGCAGCAGCGCCAGGTCGGGAGGGGAGGTGGCTCTGGACCAGCGTCCGGGGTCCTCGCAGCCCTGTCTCAGCCAGTGGAGCTCGGCGGCGGCGGTGACGTCGATCAGGCGGGGTGTCCCAGAGAGGGAGTCGGCGACCTCGGCCACCACCCGGGCGGTCAGCCCCAGCGGTCCCCTAACCCCTACCGTCGCCAGCCGCACCGAGGACCCTCAGTCGTCGTCGAGATGGGGCATCCAGGACTCGGCGTACTCCAGGATCTCGGCCCCCTCCGAGCCTGGCAGCGGGTGCAGGGGGCGGACCGCGTCCAGCATCACGGCGACCTCGTCGTGGTGGGTCTTGGTCCGCTGCTGGTCGCGCTCCACCGCCTTGGGCTGGGGCCCGTGGTGGATCCCCTGCGGGTGCCACGTCATCATCCCGGCGTCGATCCCGGCCCGGCTCATGAACTGACCAGCGTGGTAGAAGAGCACCTCGTCGTAGTCGATGTTGCGGTGGTAGAAGGGCAGGCGGACCGCCCCCTCGTCGTCGATCCCCTCGACCCGCCTGGGACAGAAGGTGCAGAGCACGAAGCCCGAGGTCTTGAGGGTGGTGTGGACCGAGGGCGGCAGGTGGTAGCGGCCGGAGGTGACGGGGCGGATGTCTCTTACGTTGAGGGCGAAGGCGCTGAGGTCCCCCTTCCAGCCCACGGTGTCGATGGGGTCGAAGGGGTAGAAGACCCGCGTCCACTGACCCTCGCGCTCGATCACCAGCTCCCACTCCCCGTCGGCGTTGGCCGGCCCGTCGGCCAAGGGGATCTCCGGCAGGCGCAGCACCGCCCGGTCGTAGGGCGAGTGCTGGCCCATGCGGTCCCCCCCGGGCAGCTGGGGCATCTCGGCCGCGGCGATGAGCAGAAGGAAGCTCTCCCCGCCCTCGGGGAAGATGCGATGGGTGGTGCCCCGGGGCAGCACCAGGTAGTCGCCCTGCTCGTAGGTGAGGCTGCCGAAGTCGGTGCGCATCTCTCCCCCGCCCCGGTGCACGAAGTAGATGAGATCGCTGTCGGCGTTGCGGTAGGCGTGGGGCATGGCCGCGGTGCGGCGGGAGACGTGGATCCGGAGGTCCTGGTTGCCCAGGACCGGGGTCGGTGCAGCGCCGGCGTCCGACTGGTCCTGGGCCCGGACCTGGCGCAGGTCGTAGGCGTGAGGTCGCAGCGGGCCCTCGATCCGGAGCCACTCGGTTGGGGCGTGGGCATGGTACAGGTGCGACGCGGGCCCGAAGAAGCCCTGGCGGCCGAACTCCTCTTCGTAGGTGCCCTCGGGCAGGTCGCAGTGCGCCTGGCGGCTGAATTGCCCCCGTGACTGAGGGAACATCCCGCTCAACCTCCGCTGAAGCTGATCACCGTCTTGATGTCCTGGACCTGGCGGCTGAAGGCATCCTGGAAGTGGTCGGCGTCGACCCGGCGGGTGATGACCTGGTCCAGGACCCCGGGCCACTTCCGCACAGCCGCCCCCAGCATCCGAGCCGCTGCCTCGAAGTGGCGGCGGTTGGCATTGACGGTGCCGAAGACCAGCTTGTTGCCGAGGACCATGTCCAGGTTGAGCGAGGCGGCGTCGATGGAGACGGTGCGGCTGCCCGCCGTGACCGAGCTGAGGCAGCAGACGCCGTCGTGGCCGGTCGCGGCGATGGCGTCCATGGCCACGGTCGAGGCCCCGGTGGCCTCGAAGATGAGGTCGAGGTGCCCGAGCTCGTGGCCCAGCTGGGCAACCGGGTGCTGGTCGGCGTCGAGCAGGTTGGCCCCCACCGCCTGGGCCAGACGCGCCGGAGCGGAGTCCGGCTCGGCCTTGGCCACCAGATGGACGTCCAGGTCGCGGAGGCGCAGGAAGATGGCGGCCAGGAGCCCCACCGCGCCCGCTCCGCAGACCAGGGCCTGGCGCGGCTCCCAGGGCATCCGCTGGCGCTGGATGGCGAAGGCTTGGATCAGACCCTTCTCCACGATGCTGCTGGGCTCCATCAGGACGCCGACCTGGTTCAGGGTCTTGGGTAGCGGGATCAGGTAGTCGGCCGACTCGACGTAGCGCTCGGCCATGTAGCCGTCCCGGCCCTTGATTCCCCGTTCGGTGTAGTTGCCGGTCAGGCAGTCGTCGCTCTGACCGGCGGCGCAGGGGGGACAGCGCTCGGGGCAGGGGCGGCGCACCGTGGCCACCACCAGCTGTCCCGGGGCGAGGTCGACGCCGTCCGGAGCCGAGACCACGCGGCCCAGGTTCTCGTGGCCCAGGACCAGCGTCTCACGACCCGTGGGCGCGGCTCCGTAGCCATCGTTGGCGATCTCGAGGTCGGTGCCGCAGACCCCGACCTCGACCACCTCGACCAGGACCTCCTTCCCGGGCTTGCCGTCGGCACCCACCACCATCCCTTGGCCGGAGGGCTGCTCGATCTGCCCCAGGCGGACGCTTCCCTGCTTCCCGGGCGTGGTGACGATCGCCTGCATCTAAGCCTCCTCGACTCAGCTCAACCCCAGCCAAGCCTATCGCTATTGGTCGGGCTGGAGGGTGACCCCCCTAAGGTGCAGTGGGCGCCTGGCGGCGAAGAAGACGGCCGTTCCCACCAGCGTCACCAGCAGGCGGTCGAAGGCGCGGTTCAGGATCGCAACCGCCGCCGCCACCGGCGCCGCAACCCCGAAGGCCACCAGGAGGAAGGTCATCGAACCCTCATAGGCGCCGATTCCTCCCGGGAGCAGGCTGACCCCGCCGGCCAGGTGGGCGACGGCATAGACAAAGGCGATCTGATAGGTGCCTATCTCGACGCCGACGCTGCGGGCGGTGAAGTAGAACATGGCGATGGCGATCGCCGCCGCTACCGGCCCCAGGAGGGCCGGCATCAACGTCGCCGGACGCCGGGCGATGAAGATCACATCGCGGTGCAGCGCCTCCAGCTCAGAGGAGTAGCGGCGCACCAGCCGAATCCGCACCGCAAGGCCCAGAACCAATCGGAAGGCTCGCGGCCAGAGAAGGACTGTGGAGATGCCGGAGATTGCGATCAGCGCCAGCACCACCGCCGCTTGGACCCCCGGGAAGCGACCGGCGCCTGGCAGTGCCGCCGCCACCAGCCCCATGGGATAGAGGAGCTCCTGGACCACAACCGTGGCCGAAACCTCCCCCAGGCTGACCCTGGCGTGCTGGCGCAGGAGAAACGCCCGGCTCAGCTCCCCCAGCGGCAGGATCGCGGTGGGCTGCCCCGCCAGGTATATGAGCACCGTCTCGATGGCGCCGTGATCCAGCTTCAGAGGCTTGAGGAAGAGGTGCCACTGGTAGCCCTTGAGCAGGTAATACGCCATCGACAGCGCCAGCACCAGCGGCAGATACGCGAGGTGGAAGCGGCTCAGGGCGTGACCCAGATCCTGCGGTCGTGCGTAACCGATGATCAGCCCCAGGAAGGCGAGGCTGATGAGGGCGGGCAGGAGTCGGCGCAGTAGCGAGCGACGGCGCGGTGCCGTGATGGTGCTCATGGTCTCAATTGGACAATACGGGGTGATCGAGCCTGTCGGTCCCCTGCCAGGAGGAACCACGGCCACCACCGGGCGCGGCTATACTCCGAGCACCTTGGCTCCGGGGAGGTCCCGGGGCTGCCAGCAACGGCTAGTCGAGAGCATGCCACTTCTCGAGATCGACAATCTGCGGACCTCGATCCGCCAGCGGAGGGGGGAAGTTCACGCCGTCGATGGCGTGTCCCTCTACATCGAAGCCGGCGAGACCTTGGGCCTGGTCGGTGAGTCCGGCTGCGGCAAGACCATGACCGGGATGTCGATCATGAATCTGCTGCCGCCGGGAGGATACGTGGTCCCGGGGAGCAGCATCCGCCTGGACGGACGGGAGCTGGTGGGGCTCCCGGACAAGGCGATGCGCCACGTTCGCGGCAACGACGTGTCCGTCATCTTCCAGGACCCGATGACCTCGCTCAACCCCACCATGACCATCGGAAACCAGATTGCCGAGTCAGTGCGCATCCACCGTCACGCCAACAAGCAGGAGGCGATGGACCGGGCGGGGGAGGTGCTCGGGCTGGTAGGGATGCCCAAGCCCAAGGAGCGCCTCAAGGACTATCCCCATCACCTCTCTGGGGGCCTGAGGCAGCGGGTGATGATCGCCATGGCCCTCGCCTGCGATCCCAAGCTGCTGATCGCCGACGAGCCGACGACTGCCCTGGACGTGACCATCCAGTTGCAGATCTTGGAGCTCCTCTACTCCCTCAAGCAGCGGCTGGGGATGGCGGTTCTGCTGATCACCCACGACATGGGGGTGATCGCCGGCCGCGCCGACCGCGTCAACGTGATGTACGCCGGCAAGATCGTCGAGACCGCGCCGACCGCCGAACTCTTCGAGAGCATGCGCCACCCCTACACTGAAGCGCTCTTGGCCTCGATCCCGCGGCTGACCCAGGACGCGGCCCAAGTGCTCTACAGCATTCCCGGTCTGCCTCCTGACCTGTCTCATCCGCCGAGCTTCTGCCGCTTCCAGCCCCGTTGCCGCTACGCCACCGCCCGCTGCGCCGAGGAGGAGCCGCCACTCGAGGGCCAGACCCAGGAGCATCTCTACGCGTGCTTCAACCCGGTAGGCCGAGCTTCGGCCAGCCGCGTCGCAGCCGCCAGCTGATGTCCCCGTTTTCGATCTGAGATGGCCACAACCACCGCTGAGTCCCCCGCGCCCACGGTAAGCCCAGACGGCTCCTCCTTCCTTGAGCTCCGCAACGTGGTCAAGGAGTTCCCGGTCACGGCCGGCGCCGTGCTGCAGCGAAAGATCGGAAGCGTCAAGGCGGTCTCCGACGTGTCCTTCGCCATCGCCAAGGGTGAGACCTTCGGGCTGGTGGGGGAGTCCGGGTGCGGCAAGACCACCATCGGACGGTTGATCGTGGGACTGGAGAAGCCCACATCCGGAGACATCTGGTACGACGGCAAGATCCTCAACCATATGAAGGGCTCGGAGTTCCGTCGCCAGCGGCGGGACCTGCAGCTTATGTTCCAGGATCCCTATGCTTCGCTCGACCCGAGGATGCGCGTGGGGACCATCATCCGCGAGCCACTGGCCATCCAGAAGATCGGATCCCGTGAGGAGCAGGGAGCTCGGGTGCGCCAGATCCTGCGAGAGGTGGGGCTCAGCGCCAACTCCGTGGATCGGTACCCCCATGAGTTTTCCGGCGGCCAGCGCCAGCGCATCGGTTTGGCCCGGGCTCTGACCCTCAACCCCAAGCTGATCGTCGCCGACGAGCCGGTCTCCGCCCTCGACGTGTCGATCCGCTCTCAGATCCTGAACCTGATGAACAGCCTGCAGAACACCCACGGCCTGACCTACATAGTCATCTCCCATGACCTGTCCGTGGTCAAGTACCTCTCGGATCGCATCGGGGTGATGTACCTCGGCAAGCTGGTCGAGATCGCACCGGCGCAGTCCATCTATGAGAAGCCAGCCCACCCCTACACCCTGGGCCTCATCCATGCCATCCCCGAGCCGGATCCCAAACGCGAACGTGGCAAGGAGATCTCCCCGGTCAAGGGTGAGTTGCCCTCGGCGATGAACCCCCCGTCAGGGTGCCGCTTTCGCACCAGGTGCCCTCGAGCCCAGGACCTCTGCGCGGAGGAAGAGCCACCTCTTCGGTCGTTCGGCCGCGGCCACCTGGCCGCCTGCCACTTCCCCCTGCAGCAGCCAGCCTCCGCGGCCTAGGCTCGGTCGACCCACACCGCCGTCCTCCGACGGCGGCCCCAACTAGCTCAGACGCTTGCGACGCCGCTGCTCGCCTGGGCCTTGGCAGCAGACATCCATCCGGTGCGCTGCAGCTCCACCGGCACGCCGGCCGGCAGCACCGCCAGGCCGACTCTGCCCAGCGCCGGCGCCCGACTCCGTCGCTCCCAAATGAGCTGACCACCACCCAATCGGATGGGGAACCCGGGGCGGGTCAAGGGGCCCTGTCGGCGCTGCCAAAGGCTCGGCTCCCCAGTGGCGGCGGCCCAGCTGGCCGACACCGGAGTGATGGACCCAGCACGGACACCCACGCAGCTAGCCCGTCCGCTTGCTCCGGGGTCTCGACATCGCCGCCGTCTGCGCCGGTCAGCGGCGCTGGAGCCGCACCTCCAGGGCATCCCGCATCGCGTCCCCGACGAAGTTGAAGGCCACCACGGTCAGGACGATGGCGATCCCGGCGGGATAGATCATCCACCAATACCCGTCAAAGACGTAGTTGAGACCGCCCTGCAGCATGTTGCCCCAGTTGGTGGCGGGCGGTGGCACGCCTACGCCGAGAAAGCTCAGATACGCCACATAGAGGATGGCGTCTGCCACCTGGAAGGTGGCGTTGACGACCAAGGTTCCGACGGTGTTCGGGATGATGTGCCTGAAAAGCACACGGCGCGTGCCGCCTCCCATCACCTTGACAGCCTGGACGTACTCGCGAACTCGCAGGCTCAGAGTCTCGCCCCGAACCAGTCGGGCTGGCACCAACCAGGCGACCAGGGCGATAACGATGATCAGCTCCGGAATAGAGGTGGTGAAGATAACCCCCAGAACGATCAGCAGGAACAGGAAGGGGATAGAGAGCATCGCGTCGATGACGCGCATCATGACGGTGTCCGTGAACCCGCCAGCCAGCCCGGAGACCGCACCCCAGATCGAGCCGAAGAGAACCGCGATGACAGCGGCGGCGATGCCAATCTCGAGCGAACTCTGGCCGCCCAGCATCAGCCGACCGAGCAAGTCGTAACCGACGGAGTCTGTACCCAGCAGGTGGTGCACGCTCGGGGCCTGGTTCGCAACTGCGGGGTTGTTGAAAACTTGCGAGGTCTGGTAAATCAGCGGCCCGACGAACGAGAAAAGGACCATGAAGATGATGATTCCAAGGCCCAAAACCGCGAGCCGGTTCTCGACGAAGACCTCAGCGATCAGCCTCCACGCCGACCCGGAGCTGTAGGCTTCCCCTCCCTCAGGTCCAAGCCCCTCGCCCGCTATCCCTGGAGTCGTCCCCAGGCCGGTGACGGCGTCGCCAGTGTCAAGCGTACTCAACCAGGCTCCCTCCGATCCGCCGCGCACACCTCACCCGTGACGCTGCATCCCATCAGGTGTACCGAATCCGTGGGTCAGCCACAGCGTAGAGGATGTCCGCGACCAAGTTCCCGATCACCGTCGCGAGCGCGACCACCACGATCACCCCCAGCAGCATGGGAAAGTCGTCAGCCTCTGCCGCCTGGAAGAAGGCGAGTCCCATGCCGGGGTAGTTGAAGACCTCCTCCACCACTATCGCTCCGCTCAAAACCCCCCCCAGCTGCAGGCCGGCGAGGGTGATGATCGGGATCAGGGCATTGCGGAGGATGTGCTTGAACAGCACCACCTGGCTGTGTACCCCCTTGGCCCTGGCCGTGCGAACGTAGTCCTGGATGCTCTGCTCGATCATGGAGCTGCGCATGTAGCGGCTGAAGAGTGCCAGAGTGACTAGGGTCAAGGTGGCTATGGGCAGCACCATGCCATTTAGCTGGGAGAAGACGCTGAACTGATCCTGGGGCGCCTCATAGGGGAACCACCCCAGATCGGCGCTGAAGAAGATGATCAAGAGAATGCCCAGCCAGAAGGTCGGCATCGAATAGAAGATGAAGGAGAACCCGGTGACGACGTAGTCGTCGGGCTTGTTGCGCCGAACGGACTGCATGATCCCGAGCGGAACCGCGACGATGATGGCGATCAGGAGCGAGATCCCGACTAGGAAGAGCGTCTTCGGGATCCGTTGGGCTAGAACCGAGATCACAGGCTCATTCAGCTTGTACGAGAAGCCCAGGTTGCCGTGAAGCAGGTTGCCTGCCCAAATCCCGTACTGGACCCAGAAGGGCTGGTTGAATCCGTACTGCCTGTTCAGCTGGGCTATCTGGGACGCGCTGGCGCGAATCCCCAGGATGGCCCGGGCCGGGCTTCCGGGAAGGAGGTGCAGCAGGATGAAGGTTATGACGGTGACCCCGAAGAGAACCACGATCGCCTGGAAGCTCCGCCGCAGCAGATACCCGGTCACTTCAGCCTCCGGCCCCTCCTATGAGCTCGCTTGATCTCGCTCCCGATCCTTGGTCGAGTGACGGGGACCCGGTCCTCTGAACTGGATCCCCGTCCCCGGCGGGCCGGGACCCCAGATGGGCCCCGGCCGTCGGGTCGTAGGTCTCTATAGAAGTCGGTTGTTGTCGGCTACCCCAAGGAGTACATCTGGGGGTAGATCTCGTCGTAGACGCCCTGAGGCACCAGGCCCTTGAGGTTGCTCTTGTACATGGTCAGCTGGTAAGGCCCGTTCGGCATCCAGACCACGGGAAGCTGCTTGGCCAAGTAGTCCTCGTACTTGAAGAGGGCGTTGGACTCGGCGGCTGCCGATGAGGTCGTGTGGGTTGCCGTGATGTTGGCGTCGTTCGTCGAATCGCTGTAGTCGCCGCCGTTGCTGGAGGCTCCGGTGAAGAACAGCTCGCCACCGGTCGGGAAGTAGTCGGGTGAGAAGACCCAACCACCGCCCCAGTCTGCCAGCTCCCAGTTGGTGCAGGGCTTGGCGGCCGTGCAGCCGTCGAAGGCGGTGCCGATGACGGTATTGAAGGGCGCGGTGGTCAGGTTGAGTACGATCCCGGCCTCCGACTTCATCGTGGACTGCATCGCCTCCATCTCGTTAGTCAGTTCGGTCGCGCCGCTCGCGTAGAGCAGGTTGAAGTTGAGCTGGGCGCCAGCCGCGATGCCGGCACCACAGTCACTCGATCCTGATCCGGCCTTGGCGCAGACGCTCTGCCCACCGGGGTTGACCGTCCAGCCGTGCGCCTTGAGCAGGTTGACCGCCTTGGTCGGGTCGTAGGGATAGACCTGACTGCCCTTCTCGAGCGAGCTAGCGTCAGGATTGTCCGAGGGGTAGACGGGCACAGGCCCGTTGTTAGCGGTCCCGATCCCAGACGCGAAGTCCTTGATGTACTCCTGCTGGTTGACCAGGGACTGGAAGGCCTGACGGACGTAAAGCTGCTTGAAGATCGGTCCGACCGTGGGATTGGTGAAGTTGTAGGGGAAGTAGACGATCCCGAAGTCGTACCAGGCGCTGTAGCTGTAGCCGGCCTTCTCGAGGGCAGCCTTCTGGGCCAGGTCCTGGGTCGGGATGTACCCGACGGTCAGACTCCCTGACTTGAGGGCGTCGAACTCCGCGGTGTCGGTCGTGTACGGCTCCAGCTCGAAAGCCGAGATCGCCGGCTTGGGGCTGCCGGAGTAGTTCTTGTTGGGCACCAGCTTGGCGAAGCCGTCAGTTGTGAACTGTGCCAGCTTGAAGGGACCGTCGACCACCTGCCACATTGGGTTGCTGGCGTAGGTCCCGGTGTCCTGCGACTGGGTGTTGATGTACTGGGCCACTCCCAGAGCACCAGAGGTAGCCGAGCCCGGGTTCGCCGGGATGTAGGAGTTGGCGGGAAGCCCGGCGCTGGCCGGAGCCACCTCACGCGACTCAGCCTGAGCGTCCTGGTTGCCGATGGCGCCGCCGGCCGAAGTCGTGTCCCAACTCTTGGTGGGCAGGGGGTAGATCTGGCTCAACTCGTTGTAGAGGTACCACTTAGGGTTGTAAGACCCGTTCAGCTTCATCGTCAGGCTGTAGGTCCCTGTCTGCTGGTAGCTCACGACGTTCTCAGGGAAGCCCCCAGCCACGTCCGCACCCCAGCCCGGTCCGGGAGCCGAGGACGAGCCTATCGCCGGCGACAGCGGATCGGTCGCCGCGCTGAGAAGGTTCATCCAGAGGATCACGTCCCTTGCCGTGAGGGGAGTGCCGTTGGACCACTCCCAGTGCTTGAGGGTGATCGCGACCTCGGTGTTGTTGTCGCTGAACGTTGGCATGTTGGCGACGCTCAGCGCAGAGTTGAAGGTCGGCTCGCCGTTGCTGCCGAACCAGAACAGCGGCAGGTACATCATCTGCGTGAAGTCGGCGAGGTTGGTGACGCTGAAGTACGCGGGCGCCTCCAATGGGGAGATGTAATTGGGAGGTGCCGCCGGCCCCTCCGCAAACGTCACAACGCTGTTTGTCGACGTGGTTGGACTGGTTGTGCTCCCGCAGGCGGCAACCAACAGGGCAGCCACTCCGGCGACCACCCCAAAGCGCCACGGTCGCCCCTTGAGCGCAAGATCAATCAAAATGAAGACCTCCTCCATCCACGGGAACGGTGTCGGCGCATTCGGTCAGCCTCTAAGACTCATTGGTATGCGCAGCCGCCACACAGTTCTCGCGAACACGTCGCGGCGGCCGTTGACGGACGTGCGCACGCCATGATTCGGTGACCGAGTCCCACCGACGATTCATCATGATCAGACTAGCTGGACCCGTTCGTGCCGGCATGTCAGATGAGGACGAATCTGACACAGAGCCATCCCCTAACAGAGGGATTCTCGACGCCCCACAATTCGGATGCGAGGTAAACACTCCGCGCGTCTCGCTATGCGGTGCATCAATGACCGGATGCGTGTAGACCTCCCATGCGCGATCGAATATCGTGCTCTGCACTCACTACCTGGGAGGGCCGGATCCGCCGGCCCTCCCGCCTCCACCAGTGGCCAGCCATGCTGGCCAAGCGGGTGGGTTCTGACCAGGCGGTCGAAAAAATCACTCTTTCGGGGGATGCGGGACTGCCCCGGCTGTCCGATGCTGAGCAGACTATGCCGCGCACCTGCACGTACCTTGGCTCTCGGATGCAGTGGTGAGTTGGGTCAACTCGGGTCTCAGGCGCAACTCCAGCAGCAGAGCTTCCCTCGAGGTGTGCCAGGCGGCTCCGGAGGAAGGTCACGATCTTGTCTCACTTCGAAGAGCCGCGCCGCACGGGCGTCGGCGTCGTGGGGTCCCGGTGAACTGGCCACA
The DNA here is from genome assembly GCA_050734425.1 of Candidatus Dormibacteria bacterium. Classification (GTDB taxonomy): domain Bacteria; phylum Chloroflexota; class Dormibacteria; order Aeolococcales; family Bog-877; genus Bog-877. The sequence goes on along the minus strand of JBOHUL010000083.1, from coordinate 1,766 downwards.
GACGTCGGTGGATGAGATGCAGGTCTCCACGAGCTCGCCTGATCCTCCTTCTTGGGGGGATGGTGCAATCCGGCTCCCGCGGCGTTCGGGTTGGCACGTTATCGACCGGGCAGTTAGGGCAATCGTGGCGCAGCTCGATGATCAAATAACCGAAGAGCAGCTCGGGGCGATGCTCGGCGTGTCGGCTAGACACCTCAGGCGGATGTTCAAAGACGAGTTGGGCATCAGCCCTGACGAGCTGCGGCGACGAGCTCGGATGAGACTGGCGGTGGGGTTGTTGCGCACGACATCGCAAACCGTCACCGACGTCGCGCTTGCGGCGGGGTTTGGCAGCGTACAGACGTTCAACCGGACTTTCTCGCGCACGCTTGGAAGATCGCCCACAGAGGTCAGAACAGGTAAACCGTCTGTCGCTGCGGTGTCGAATACCGAGTGGTTAGAGGTTCAGCTTCCAGTTGCGCAACCATTCGCGTGGTCCACGCTCATGCGCTTCCTGGAGTCTCGGGCGGTGCCCGGTGTCGAGTTGGTATCAAACGACGTCTACAGTCGCACCATCAGGGAGGGGACTCGCGCTGGGATTGTCGCCATCGGCCCTGTCACCGCCGAGCGTCTCCGGCTCAGAGTGCATATGTCGCGGTGGGAGGAGCTGATTCCTGTGGTACTGGCTGCGCGCCACCTCGCTGGACTGGACGGCGCGGAGGCGGCGTCACGACGGCTCGCAGTCGATCCATTGCTGGCTCAGGTGGTCCGAGACCATCCAGGCATCCCCGTCCCCGGTGCTTGGGCGAGGTTTCAGTTGTTGGTGAGCGCGGTCCTGGGTGAGCGAATGATGTCGCCGGCACCGCCTGCGGCGATGACGCGCCTGGTGCAGCGGTTGGGTGATCCTGTACAAGGCTTTGAGCACATGGGACTGACACATCTGTTCCCTACGGCGGCTGTCACCGCCGAGGCTCCACTGGTGGACTGCGGCCTGACCGCGGATCAGGCTGATGACCTGCGCCGTATGGCACGGGATTGCGCTGCGCGCGAGCAGTCCGGGGTGGACTCCCAAGACAGCGTAATCGCAGAACCGCCACCCAGCCTCGGCCGAGTCGGGGCTCAGTACGTGGCGCTGCGATCCGGCAACGGCGACGCGTTCCCGTGGAACGAGCCAAACCTGAGGCGGAGGATCGAGGAGGTATGGGGTGGACCGCTCAGCGGCTTCCAGGTCAGTGAACTTGGAGCGCGATGGAGCCCCTGGCGGGCCTACGCGACTGCAGTCCTGGCGCTGAGCGCGAAACCGTCCGCGCCGGACGGAACTGCGCCGCGACCTCCGCGGTAGACACCCTCGCCGAGAAGGGGCCCTGAGAGCGCTGAGGAAGTTCATCTGAGAGGGGGCCGAGTCGCCCTGCGCCGCCTCGCCGTCGGTCCTCCCTCTCTGGTTGGCGGCGTTGCCCGTCGCACTTCCGTGTCCGGCAGAGTCGCGAACCCAGTCCGGGTTGAGCCGGGGAGCGCGGCGGCGGGACCGACTCAGATCCGGCCCGTCAGCAGCAGTGTCACCACGACCACCGCCGCCACGACCAGGAGCCACAGGATCACGAAGCCGCCCCGGCGCCGGAACTTTGGCTCGAGGCGATACGGCTCCATGGGGATGAGTTGCGTCGGCTCCGAGCTGAGCGCCGCCAGCCGGTCGTCGTCCTGAGGCAGGGACTGGGCACGGACGGAGGCCGGGGTGAGTGCTGGCTCGGTGGGCCAGCGGGGGGAGGGTTCGGTCGGGCGCGCCGAAG
>JBOHUL010000082.1:0-2294 GCA_050734425.1 Candidatus Dormibacteria bacterium | reverse complement strand
TTGGACGGACCGCTAGTGCACCGGTTGTTCCGCCAGGAGCACCGCCGGGTAGCCATGTCCGGAAGGGATAAGCGCTGAAAGCATCTAAGTGCGAAGCCCACTCCAAGATTAGATCTCCCACCGGGTTGACCGGGTAAGACCCCAGGTAGACCACCTGGTTGATAGGCCGCAGGTGTAAGGGCAGTGATGCCTTCAGCTGAGCGGTACTAATCGGTCGAGGGCTTGACCACTCTCTGCCACACTGTTCAGGGCCGCGCCTTGCGGCGGGTCCCGGTGGCGCCATGACAGCACGCGCTCGCGGGGGGGGCCGGGTCGGCTCGCATCAGTGCCGACCCCTAACATCGTCTAAAAGAGATCCGGTGACCATAGCGGCGGGGAAACACCTGTTCCCATTCCGAACACAGAAGTTAAGCCCGCCTGCGCCGATGGTACTGCCCTGGAGACGGGGTGGCAGAGTAGGTCATTGCCGGGTCTCTTTTTCTTTGCCCTCAGTCTCGGTTGATTCCGTCCGCAGGGTGTCGTAGTGGGAGCCTGTCGTCCTCCTCGTAGTCGTCGGAGGGGAAGAGGCGCATGAAGTAGTGGCCCGCGAACGCGACCATGAGCAGATTGTCGAACCCGAACATGAGCAGGCCGCCCAGGTGCTGGTCTATGAGAGGGTTCATCCCGAGCAGCGCGGTGCGGTCGACATAACCCTGGTAGATGGCGGTTGGGAGCATGGCCAGGGTGAGCCCGACTATCACAGAGGGCACCGCGCCGCAGGTGAGGTAGGCGACCTCGCCCAGGGGGGTCAAGTTCCAGCTCTCTCCTTCGCGGTGGATGACTATCGCCCACCAGAAGAGGAGTCCGACAGCTAGGAACGTCAGGTGCTGCAGAAAGTAGACCGCCGGATGCTGCAGAGAGTAGTCCAACGGCGCGGGGGTGTGCCAGAGGACCAAGAACAGGAAGTAAAGGCTGCCGGCTATAACGGGTTGGACCAGCCAGTGGATGATCCGCCCGGTGTGGCCTCGAAGGAGCCAATCGACGCTGGGGTCGGGTAGGCCGCGAATCAGCAACGGTGGCGCCACCATCGCCAGTAGCAGGTGCTGGCCCATGTGGATGCTGAAGAGGTATTGCTGGCCAACCACCTCGATTGGCGAAACCAGCGCGAGCAGAACGACGAGCACCCCCGCGATCCACGCAGCCGCGCGACCGTCGCGTCGGGCGCCGGACAGCCGGGCGTACCCAGCCAGAGCCAGGGCGCAGGCGATCCACACTCCAGGGCTGAAGTCCCAGAGGCTGAGCCAGTGGGTCCAGGCGTTCAAGGGTCTCGGGCGCCGCTCAACGATCTGGGGGCGCCGATTGCTCCTGCACCGCGGCTGTGCGAGCGCGACGGTAACGCTCTGTCTCGGCGTCGGAGCGGCGCTCGTCCTCGCGCAGCCACGCCACCACGGTGATGTCGAGCATGATCTCGGCGGGAATCGCTGCGGGCACCCACGCCACGCCCGCGCCCCACTGCTGGTCGGTGACGGCTGAGATGCCGCCGGGACGGCTGGACAGCTGGGAGTAGACGGAGTAGTAGGCCTGGGTGGAGAACCCCAGACTTAGGGCCACGACCCACATCACCGCGGTCCCGGCCACCAGGTAGCCGGCCGTCGGCCAGGTGCTGAGCTGCTTCTTCAGGGGGTAGCTGTCCAGCGTCTGGGACCAGTAGACAAGCCCCGCCAACAGCAGGGTCGCGAACTCCAGTCCGTGGAGAAAGGCGTTGTTGAGGGTGACGTCAAGGACGAAGGGCACATGCCACAACCAAAAGGTGCCTGCTAGGGCGGCCACGCCGACGGCCGGCTTGCGCAGCACTCGACCCGTAAGGCGGACCTGGGGCAGACGGGCCAGCACCAGGGCCGGGGGGGCGATGGCCCGCCGCCAACTCAACGGCAGCCCCCGCCACCATGGGAGCAGAGGGGCCCCGGCCAGGAGCAGGAGCGGGGCGAGCATTTGCATGGTGCAGTGCTCGACCATCTCCATCCAAAAGAGCTTGTAGGAGAGATAGGCGACGGGCCCCTGGGTGACGAACAGAATCAGAAAGAGGGCCATGTAGAAGGCGAAGACCCGCCAGCCGCCGATGCCCGGGTCTCCAGGTTGGGGTTGGCGGAGCATCACTCTGCGACCCCGCCAGTAGAGAAAGCCGGCCGCCAGGATTGGCAGCCAGGCGCCCGGCTGGAAGGCGTAGGCGTGGAGTTGGGCCCAGACTTCCCAAAAGCTCATTGTCCGGGCGCCACTTTCGTCGGGCCATGGGGGCCCGGCCACTCCTGGATAAG
>JBOHUL010000081.1:0-5169 GCA_050734425.1 Candidatus Dormibacteria bacterium | reverse complement strand
CCGCAAGCTCGACGGCCTGAGCGAGGAGCAAGCCCGCTGGCGGCCGGACGGCAAGCTGATCTCGCTGCTCGGCATCGTGAATCACCTGACCCACGTCGAGTGGCGCTGGATCGATGGCGAGATGCTTGGCGAGACGACCAGCCGCAGCGAGTCGGAGTTTTCCCCCGGCCCGGAGCTGACTCTGCGGGCGGCCGTCGCCGCCTATCGCCAGCGTGCGGAGAAGACCGACCGGGCGGTGCGCTCGCTGCCCTCGCTCGATCACCCGGGGCGGAGCGACCGGGGCCTCAACCTACGCTGGGTCGTGCTCCATCTCATCAACGAGACCGCCCGCCACGCCGGCCACGCCGACTCCACGAGGGAGCTGCTCGACGGCCTGACCGGAGAGTGAGCCGGCCCAGGGGAGCCGGCCCAGGCGTCAGCGCGGGCCCGCCCCCGCCGGCCAGGGCAGGACCGTCAGCATGGGCCACTCCTGCTGCCAACGAGCGGTCTTGGCCCGGTAGACCTCCGCGGTGACCAGCCGGCAGTTGGGTCGCACCACCCCCTGAAGGAGGTCCGCGAGGCCGTAGGGCGCGAACACCCGCCACCCTCCGTCCGGCTCCAGGCGCACTCCCACCGCCGAGGCCGTGGTCGGGAAGGTGGCGATCGCGGCCTCGGCCGACGGGTAGGGCGGGATGGCCAAGCCGAAGTGCCGGCCGTACCAGAGGTGCACTCGCGCCTCGTTCTTGACGTCGGCCAGCACCCCTAGCCCGCGGAGCGTGGCCTCGGCCCGGCGGGTCGACAGGTTCTCGGCGGCCCAACTGAGATCGGTCGGGTCGAAGTAGGGGAGGTCGTAGTCGAGGATTCCCCGGTCGAGGTCGCGCCCATAGAGAGCGTTCCAGGCCGTCTGGGTGACGCAGCCGGCGGCGAGGTACCAACCAGGCAGCTCGAGGGTTAGGGCGCGGGCCAGAACCTCGATGAAGAGGTGGCTCTGACTCAGGCGGCGGCGCAGCTCGCCGACCTGTGCCCGAGAGGCGGGCTCGTGGCCCTGCCCTTGCTCCGCCTCCGGCGGCCCATCCACCCCGGCATCATGCGGCGCCGCCTCTCCGGAGCGCGTCCGCACCCCCCTTGGCGAGGCCGTCCCGCCCGATCACGCTGCTACGCTGGCGGGGAGCCCCCCGGGCGCCCTGGCGTCACTCCTCGGCCGGGCCCCACTCTCAACTTTGGTTGGAGGAATCCGCTTGACTGAGATGACCTACCGCCGGCTGGGACGCTCGGGCCTCAAGGTGAGCCTGCTGTCGCTGGGGTCCTGGGTGACCTTCGGCGGCCAGGTCAATCAGGACCTGGCCCTGGAGTGCATGACCGCCGCCTACGAGCGGGGCGTCAACTTCTTCGACAACGCCGAGGTCTATGGCGGTGGCGAGTCGGAGCGGATCATGGGCCAGGCGCTCCGCCGGGCCGGCTGGCCCCGATCCAGCTACGTCGTCTCGACCAAGTTCTTCTGGGGCCTGGGCGAGCGGGTCAACACCTCCAACACGCTCAACCGCAAGTACCTGCTTCAGGCCATGGACGGCTCTCTCGAGCGCCTGGGCCTCGAATTCGTCGACGTCGTCTTCTGCCACCGATCCGACCCGGACACCCCGATCGAGGAGACGGTCTACGCCCTGCACGACCTGGTGAGCCGGGGCAAGGCCCTCTACTGGGGCACCTCCGAGTGGCGGGCCGACGAGATCCGGGCCGCGATGGAGATCGCCGAGCGCCATCACCTGCACAAGCCGGTCTGCGAGCAGCCCCAGTACAACCTCCTCTGGCGCGAGCGGGTGGAGCAGGAGTACCGCCGGCTCTACGAGGACTTCGGGTTGGGGCTAACGGTCTGGAGCCCCTTGGCCTCGGGGCTGCTCACCGGCAAGTACCTGGAGGGCGTCCCGGAGAAGAGCCGGGCCACCCTTCCCGGCTACGAGTGGATCCGGGGCGAGCTGACCGACAAGGAGGCCAACGCCAAGGTCCGCAAGCTGAAGGCGGTGGCGGAGGAGCTGGGCTGCTCGCTGGCCCAGCTGGCCATCGCCTGGTGCTGCCGCAACCCCCAGGTCTCGACCGTCATCACCGGCGCCAGCAGCAGAGAGCAGCTGCAGGAGAACCTCAAGAGCCTGGAGGTGCTGTCCCGGCTCTCGGACGAGGTGTCGGAGCGGATCCTGGGTCTGCTGGCCTGAGACCGGCAGGGGCCGCGTCTCTCAGCCGCTCCTGGAACCGCAGCAAGAGGCCCGTCCAACCGTCCTCGGCGCCGAAGTCCGCCTGGAGCCGGCGCGCCTCCGCGCCCAGGGGGCCTGCCGGCCGATGCTCCACCCGGACCCGGCAGTCACTGGGGGGGACCGGGGTGAAGCCGACATCGACCTCGGTCAGGAGCACCGCCCCCGGCACTTCGGGATGAGGCAGGCGCCAGCTCAAAACCAGCCGGCGCGGCGGCTCCAGAACCAGGACCTCGCCCCAGACCAGCTCGGTGCCGTCCTCGCCCCGCTCGTACCAGCGGCCGCCCGGCCGGGCCTCCAGGGTCAAAGTCGCCGGGGTGGCGGCGCCGAAGTGCCAGCGGCCCAGCGGCCACCACTCCCCGATTGACTCGGTGAAGCGGCGGAAGGCCAGCTCTCTCCGGTGGGCCAGGAGCAGCTCCCGCCGGACCAGGAACCCCTGCCTGGAGAGGGGGTCCTGGTGTCGCTCCACCGGCACCCCCTTGATGTCGGCGCTGGGGGGGTGGGCGATCCGTCTCAGGTAGTCGCTGAGCTGGTCCAGGGGTTGAGGCAGGAGCCTGTAGCGAGCGGGACCCAGGGTCGGCTCCAGCGCCACCAGGCCTGCCTCCACGAGCTCGCCCAAGCACCGGGCCAGGACGGTTTCCGGGGTGAGCAACCGCTCTGCCAGTTGGGCTGCGGTCCGAGGCGCCGGGCCCAGCTCCTCCAGCAGCAGCCGGCGCGACGGGTCGCCCAGGGCCAGGATGGTGCGAGCCAACTCGCCGCTCACGGCCCTAACTATGCCGTGACCAAGCCCCGGTTGGGGGAATTTCGCGCGCCCACTGCTGTGGTGTGCCGTCAGGGCAACCCGCCGCCTGCGCGTCGCCGGTCAGCTGGGGGCCGCGGTCCGGAGCGACTCCCAGCGCAGGTCCCCCCAGCTGCTCAGGGAGTGCTGTCGGGCGTAGTCCAGGCAGCCCTGGAGGATTGTCCGCCCGGCGCTGGGGTCGGCGAAGTTGCCGGTGCCGACCTGGACTGCATCTGCCCCCGCGACCATGAACTCCAGGGCATCCTCCCAGGTGGCAATTCCACCGATGCCGACCACCGGGAGCGCCACCGCCCGGCGCACGGTGGCTACCGCGGCCAGGGCCAGGGGCTTGACCGCGGGCCCGCTCAGGCCTCCAGTCCCCAAGCCCGGAAGCACCGGGCGCCTTCTGGCGAGGTCGACCTTGAGCCCGACGTAGGTGTTGACCGCGGAGATGGCGTCGGCCCCGGCGTCCGCCACCGCCCGCGCCACCTCGGCGATGTCGGTGACGTTGGGGCTGAGCTTTACCACCAGCGGCAGGCGGGTTGCCTCGCGGACGGCGCTTACGCAGCGGGCGGCCGCCTTGGGATCGGTGGCGAAGTCGAGGCCGTGGGCGATGTTGGGGCAGGAGATGTTGAGCTCGATGCCACTGACGCCTTTCACCCCGTTCAGCCGTTCCGCCACCAGGACGTACTCCGGGATGTCGGCGCCGGCGACGTTGACCAAAACCGGCACCCGCCACTTGGCCCAGCGGGGGGCGTAGTCTCGCGCCACCGCCTCGACGCCGGGGTTCTGCAGCCCGATGGCGTTGAGCATGCCGCTCGCGGTCTCGGCGATCCGAGGCGGGGGGTTGCCCTGGCGGGGGAGGGGGGTGGTGCCCTTGGAGAAGATCGCTCCCAGGTGGTCGACACCGCCCATGACCTCGGCTTCGAAGCCGAAGCCGAAGGTCCCCGAGGCGACGCAGATGGGGTTGGCCAGGACCAGGCCCCGGCCCAGGTCGACTCGCGGGTCGAAGGCGGCGCTCACTGCAGGTGGGAGGGCTGGCGCGAGAGCGCCTCCCAGTCGAGCTCGACGCCGGCCAGCACCGGTCCCTGGCGGCAGCAGAGGCCGAGCTCGGCACCCTCCCCGTCGCCGCCTTGACGCAGTGGGATGGCGCAGGCCAGGCAGGTGCCGAAGCCGCAGCCCATGGGCGCCTCGATCGAGACCTCCAAGGACACGGCCTCCCGGTCTGCGCCAGTGGCCCTGGTCAGGCGCCAGACCTCTGCCAGCATCCGGTTGGGCCCGCAGGCGTAGACCCGGTCGAATCGGGTCAAGAGCTCGGCCAGTCCTTGGGTCACCAGCCCGGGGTGTCCGCGGCTGCCGTCCTCCGTGCAGTGAATCTGCTCTGCGATTCCCGCTGGCAGCAGGTCGTTGGGGTACAGCTCCGACTCCGTCCGGGCGCCGTTGAGCCAGGTGAGCTCCTCTCCTTCATTCAGGAGGCGCTGGGCCAGGAGGGGGAACGGCGCCGCACCCAGCCCTCCCGCCACCAGCAGAGAGCGCCCGGGCCGCGGCGGCAGGCTGAAGCCCTGGCCCAGCGGCCCCAGGATCGGGGCGCTCTGCCCCTCGGTGAAGCGGCGCAGTCGGCGGCTGCCCTGGCCCACCTCGCCGACGTAGAAGGCGACCACCCCGGACCCGGGATCGGCCCGGCTGAAGGAGAAGGGCCGCCGGAGGAGCGGCGCCCCCTTGGGGTCGATCCAGATCTGGGCGAACTCCCCGGGATGGGCCAGCCGGGCCAACTCCGGGGCCCGGAAGCTGATCTCGAAGAGGTTGCTCTCGAGCGGAAGCACCCGGAGGCACTCCGCCAGCACCTCGCAGGCCCGACCCAGGTCGCTCTGGCCCTGGCGGGTCGGGACGGGCTGGACCAGGGCCGGGCTCAAGCCCCCGCCCTCGCGGGGGGCCCCAGGCGCCACTCGTCGATGGTGCCCACCTCCAAGCCCTCCTTCGCGCTGCTGCCCAGGGCTTGGACCAGGGCCGCCGCCGTCTCCAGCGAGGTGAGACAGGGAATACCGCGCTGCACCGCCGCCTGGCGGATGCGGTAGCCGTCGCGGACCGGCCGCCGCCCGTCCCCGCCGCCGGCCTCGCCCGCCCGCTCGTCGGTGGGGGCGCCGGAGATGGTGTTGAGCACCAGCTGGA
>JBOHUL010000080.1:0-15368 GCA_050734425.1 Candidatus Dormibacteria bacterium | reverse complement strand
CCCCAGGAGAGGTTGAAGGCGGCCATGTAGCGGCCGCGGACGGCCGCCGGGGCCAGGTCGGCGACGAGCGGCCCGATGGTGGCACTGAGCAGGCACTCCCCGAGGCCGAAGACCACTGCGAACAGGCCCAAGAGGGCGCTGGCCGCCATCCCGTGGAAGAGACTCGCCACCTCGCCGATCATCCAGGTGCAGCTCCAGACGGCGGCGCTCAGTGCCAGGGTCCGGGTGCGGTCGAGGTGGCGGACCGCCCGGCTGACGGGCAGCTGGGCGACCACGATGAAGGCGGTGTTGGCGGCCAGGATCAGCCCCAGCGCCAGGGTCGGGACCGCCAGGAACACCCGGGCGTAGAGGCTGACGACGCTGTCGAGCTGGGCATAGGTGCAGAGGACGACCAGGGTGTTGAAGAGGATCAGCGCCAAAAATGGGCGATCGCGGAGCACGACGCGATAGCCCTGGCCCGAGCGCACGGCGCCCCCCAGGTGGCGGCTGGAGGGGACCAGGGCCACCACCAGGACGCCGAAGGCGACGAAGCTGACTGCGTCGATGAGGTAGATGGTGGTGAAGGTCCCGGGGGAGGAGGTGGACACGACGACGCCGCCGATGACGGCCCCCAACCCGATCCCCAGGTTGGTGGCCGCGTATTGCAGGGAGGCGGCCGACGATCGCTGGACGCGGCTGGTGACGGCGGCCACCAGGGCCGCCATGGCGGGGTAGAAGCAGCCCAGGCCGGCTCCGATCAGAAGCATCGCCCCCGCCCCTGAGGCCGCCGAGGTGACGAAGCCGAACCAGACGTAGCCCACGGTCTGGAGGCCCAGCCCCAGGATCATCAGCGTCCGGGGCCCGAGCCGGTCGACCAGGCTCCCGCCCAGGGTCCCGGCCACGAGCGAGGCCAGGGCCGAGGCGGAGAGGACCAAACCCACCTCGGCGATTGGAACCCCCCGGACCACGTGGAGGTAGATCGAGCCGAAGGGCAGCACGAAGCCGTTGCCCACCGAGGACAGCGCCACGCCTGCGATCACGGTCCAGACGCTCGCGGGCAGATCGGGGCGCAGGCTCCTCAGGTAACCGACAGGCCCTCGGCTGGCGACCGATGCCAGCTCCGGGGCGGTGGCCTCGGCGGTGGGGTCGGAGGGAGGTGGAGTGGACATCGGGTGTGCTGGGGGCCGCCGCGCTGGGGCGGAGCCGCGGCCGGGCGGCCAGCCGAGGCGGATCGCGGCTCTGAGGTCCATGACGGTGAACGGGCTCAGGGCTATCCGACCAGCGGACATCATCGCCGATTCCTGAAGCGGCGCCCGGCGTCTGGATGGGTCGTCTGAGCCAGCGCTTCGCGACCGCTCTCGGGGGCAGCCAATCCGGGAGTTACCAGGATCCCGACGGCCACCCAGGGAAACTGAGCGCCCGGCGCGGCCCGGATTGCATCCAGGTCCACCCCGGCGCTGGCGGTACCCTCTGGCGAGTGTCAGCCCATCCCGAAGCGGGCGCCGCGGCGGCAGCGAGCCTGGAGACCCCACGGCTGCTGCTGCGGTCGTGGCGGGATCAGGACCGTGCCCCCTTCGCCGCGCTCAACGCGGACCCGGAGGTGATGGAGCACTTCCCCTCGCGCATGACCCAGGAGCAGAGCGACCTTCTGGTCGAGCGGATTCTCGCCCAGTTCCGGGCCCGGGGCTGGGGGCTCTGGGCGGTTGAGGTAAAGCAGGGCCCACAGTTCGCTGGCTTCGTCGGCCTCAATCCGGTCGACCTGGATGTCCCGTTCCGGGACCAGGTCGAGGTCGGCTGGCGCATCACGCGGAGCGAGTGGGGACAGGGCTACGCCACCGAGGCGGCCGCGCGCTCGCTGGCGTTCGCCTTCTCTGAGCTCAGGCTGAAGCAGGTGGTCTCGTTCACCAGTACGCCGAACTGGCGCTCGCAGCGGGTGATGGTGAAACTGGGGCTGACCCACGACCCCGCCGACGACTTCGACCACCCGCGGGTCCCGCAGGGGAGTCCGCTGCGGCGGCAGGTCCTCTACCGGACCACCGCCCGCGCCTGGGCCCAGCACGAGCGGGACGGCCGGGAGCAGGGAACGTGACCGAGTACGCCTTCGACCAGCAGGTGGCGGGCCAGGCAGACGCGGTCGCGGAGGCGCTGAGCCGGGTCGACGTCCCCTTGCTCGACCGCTCCCGGCCCCTTGTCTTCACCGGGATCGGCACCTCTCTGCACGCCTGCCAGGTCGCCGCCCACTGGGTGGCCGCTCTCTCACGGGGACGGCTGCGACCGGCGGCTCTCGAGGCCCACGAGCTGGCCCTGAGCGGTCCCCTGCAGGGTGGCGACCAGCTGGTGGTGGTGAGCCACCGTGGCACCAAGCGCTTCCCCAACGTCCTTTTGGAACGGGCCCGGGCGGTGGGAGCCACCACCGTGACGGTGACCGGCATGGGCAACCTCGAGGTTGGGGGAGATTTCGTCCTCCGCACTTGCCCCGACGAGCGGGCCAGCACCCACACCGTGTCCTATCTGACGGCCCTGGCGGTGCTGGGCAAGCTCGTTGCCCGCCTGCTCTCGGACGAGTCCTCCGACTTTCTCGGCGCCCTGCTCAGGAGCCCCGAGGCGATCTCGACCACGCTGGCGCTGCCGCCTCCGCTCAAGGCCGCTGCGAGGCTGGCCCAAAGGGGTCCCCTGCTGCTTACTGGGTACGGCATCGATGAGATCACAGCCAGGGAGGCGGCGCTCAAGCTCAAAGAGGGCGCCTACCTCTTCGCCGAGGGGATGTCGCAGGAGTTCGCCCTCCACGGCACCCCAGCGGTCTTCGCCCCGCCGATGGCGGCAATCCTGATCGCCTCCGACAAAGACGACGGAGGCCGCCTCCCGGAGCTGCGGCAGCTGCTGCTGGATTTGGGCCTGGAGGTGTTCACCTGCGGCGCCGGCGAGACCGACCTACCGTTCTCCGCGGTCGACCATCTCCTCCGTCCCCTGGTCGCCATCCTGCCCCTGCAGCGGCTGGTGGGCGAGCTGGCCCGGATCCGCCACTCCAACCCCGACACCACGAGGGGCGACCAGCCCCCCTGGTCCAGAGCGGTGCCCAAAGTCAAGCTGTAGGGCGCAGGCGTAGTGGCTCAGTTTGAGCTCGGTAGGATGGGTCCCGGCAAAGGCCGCTGGGGTGGCGCGTGCTCCGTGGTCGCGCACCCAGCTTGCTGAACTACTAACGCACATGAGCAAGGCCCGATTGCTTCTAACGTGTGGGTTGCCCGGGTCAGGCAAGACCACGCTTGCCCACCAGCTCGCTGCGGACCGGGGCGCCGTGTGCCTCACGCAGGATGAATGGCTCTGGGCCCTCGGCTCCACCCCCTGGGACGAGCCGACCCTTGAGAAGGTCGACCACGAACTCTGGCGTCTCGCCCAAGAGATCCTGCGCCTCGGACTGAGTGTCGTCCTCGACTTTGGGCTCTGGGCACGGATCGAACGTGACCAGATGCGAGCGGCGGCTCGTGGCCTTGGCGTCGGTGTCGAACTGCACTACGTCGACCTGCCGACGGACGAACTTTGGCGGCGCATCGAGACCCGGAACTCGGAGCCGCCCTGGGACAGTTACCCGATCAGCCGCGCCGACCTCGACGGCTGGGCTGCCTCCTTCCAAGCGCCCGATGCTGCCGAGCTGGCGCTGTTCGATCCTCCGCCATGTTCCAACTGAGCCACTACCAACTACCGGCGCAGGGCGAGATCAGCCGGGGGGTGGCGGCCGCACACTGAAGTGGCGCGATCCCCACTTGCCCCCGGTTGTCTGGCGCAGCGGCCAAACTAGCAGCACCTTGAACACCTGCCCCAGCTGCTCGAGTCCGATCCAGCCGGGCCAGCGCTTCTGCGGCTCCTGCGGCACGCCCCTCGGTGCGGCGTGCGCGAGCTGCGGCGCGTCGCTGCAGCCGGGCCAGCGCTTCTGCGGCTCCTGCGGCACGCCGGTGGCGGGGGCGGCGCCGCCAGCGCCGAGCCCTACCGCCCCTTCGCCGACGGTGGCGGCTGAGATGCGCCTGGTCTCGGTGCTGTTCGTAGACCTGGTCGGGTTCACCTCGCTCTCTGAGAGGAGGGATGCCGAGGACGTGCGCGAGCTCCTGAGCCAGTACTTCGCCGTGGCCCGCCAGGTGGTGGGCCGCCACGGCGGCTCGATCGAGAAGTTCATCGGCGACGCCGTGATGGCGGTCTGGGGCGCGCCCCTGGCCCACGAGGACGACGCCCTCCGGGCGGTGCGGGCGGCACTGGAACTGGTGGAAGGCGTGTCCGCCTTTGGCGCCCGGGTGGGGGCCCCGGAGCTGCGCGCCCGTGGCGGCATCGTGACCGGGAGGGCCGCCTCCTGGGCCAGCTCCTCGGAGGGTCTGGTGGTGGGGGACCGGGTGAACACCGCCTCGCGGGTGCAGTCGGCGGCCCAGCCGGGAACGGTCCTGGTGGACGGCCTGACCAGGGAGGCGACCGACTCCCAGGTGGAGTACCGCGACGCCGGGTCCCATCAGGTGAAGGGCAAGGCTCTGCCGGTGCACCTCTTCGAGGCGGTCCGAGTAATGGACAGGGGCGCGCGGGTCGAGGGGGGTGGCTTCGAGCCGCGGGCGACCCATGGTCGCGATGTCGAGGTGCTCCACTCGGTCGAGGTCTTCGAGCGCGTGGTCAGCCGCCGGGCGGCGGAGATGCTGGTCCTGAGCGGCGAGGCCGGAGTGGGCAAGTCGCGGGTCTTCCAGGAGCTGACCCGCTACGTCGACGAGATCCCGACCCGGGTGTTGTGGCATGAGGTCGGCTGCACCGCCTACGAGTCCGGCGTCGCCTACTGGGGTCTGAGCCGGATGGTGCGGCAGCGGCTCGGGGTTCTGGACGACGACCAGCCTCCGGTGGTGGCGGCCAAGCTCGAGGAGGGCCTCTACCGCTACCTCCCCCAGGAGGACGACCGGGCCTTCGCCGCCCCCAAGCTGGCGGTGCTCCTGGGCCAGCCCGGGCCGGAGCAGCCCCCCTCTCGGGACGAGTTCTTCGCCGGCTGGCGCACCTTCATCGAGGGGCTGGCCCGGATCGAGACGGTTGTGCTGGCGGTGGAGAATCTGCAGTGGGCCGACAGCGGCCTGCTCGACTTCCTGGAGTATCTGCTCCGGGCCTCGGCCCAGCTGCCCATCCTGGTAGTGGGGATGACTCGCCCTGAGCTCCTGCCGCGGAGGCCCAGTTGGGCCGACGACCGCCAGGTCTCGCTGGTGCCGCTTGGCAGACTCAGTGACGCCGACCTGGGCGCCCTGCTCCGGGATCTGGTGCCCAACATGGCCCCCGGGAGCCTGCGCCGGGTCCTCGACCACGCCGAAGGCCTGCCCCTGTACGCGCTGGAGACCGTGCACATGCTGGTGGCCCGGGGCCTGATCCAGGAGCAGGAGGGGGTCCTGGCGCTGACCCAGGAGCTCAGCGAGTTCGACACCCCGGTGTCGCTGGAGGCCCTGATCGGCGCCCGCCTGGACGAGCTGGGCGGCCCGGAGGGGGCCCTGGTCAAGGACCTCTCGATCCTCGGACTGAGCTTTGGCATGGAGGCGGCCGGGGCGGTCAGCTCGGTGCCGCAGGCGGAGCTGGCGCCGCTCTTGGACAGCCTGCTGGCCCAGGGGATCCTCAACCGCTCCGAGGACTGGCGCGACATCGAGGGTGGCGGCTATACCTTCACCCAGACCCTGCTTCGGACCGTCGCCTACGAGCGTCTGGGGAAGCGGGAGAGGCGCAGCCGCCACCTGGCGCTGGCCAACCACCTAAGGAGCGTCTACGAGGTTCGGGGCGAGGCGGTGGCTGAGCCGATCGCGGACCACTATCGCGACGCCTACCAGTCCGATCCCACGGCCGCCGACTCCGAGGAGATTCGCCCCTTGGCCCGCGAGTGGCTGTCGCGCGCGGCCCAGCGGGCGGCTTCGGTGGGGGCGCCGGGCCGTGCCGCCACCTACCTGCTCCAGGCGGCGGAGCTGGAGCAGGAGCCGGAGGCCGCCCTCGGGCTCAGAGAGAGCGCCGCCGCCATGGAGGTCCTGGCGGGGCGCATGGCTGAGGCCCTGGAGCTGTTCGAGAAGGTGGCGGCCGAGCACGCCGAGGCCGGACGGGTGCTGGACGCCGCCCGGTTGGAGGGCGAGATCGGGCAGGCCCTGGGCCGCCTGGGCCGGGCCGGTGAGGCGACCGGTCGTCTCCGGGCCGCGCTCCAGGTGCTGGAGCAGGGGCCGCCCGGGCCGGCGCTGGCCCAGGTCAGCTCCCAGCTGGGCCGGGAGCTCTCGATGGTTGGGGAGGAGGCCGGGCCTCTGGTCGAGCGGGCGCTGGTGCTGGCCCAGGAGCTGGACCTGCCCCAGGTGCTCTGCGACGCCATGGAAACCAAGGCGCTCCTGCTGCGCCAGGCGGGGCGGCCGGACGAGGCACTGGCGCTCTTTGAGCGCACGGTCGAGATCGCCGAGGCCCGGGGACTATCCGCCGAGGAGGTCATCTCGGGCCATGCCAACAGCGCTGACACCCGCATCGCCAACGACCTGAGCGGGGCCAGTGCCCACCTGGAGGCGGCACTGGCACTCTGCCGCCGGCTGGGCCAGCGCTACTCCGAGACCTTCCTCAGCGGAAACCTGATGCTGGCCCAGGTCTTCTCTGGGGACTGGGACGGAGCCATGGAGGTGGCCGCGCCCCTGCTGCAGGAGCAGGCCCATGGTCAGGAGATCCTCCACAGCCGTCTGGTCCTGCTCCAGACGTTGCGGGGGCGGCCCCAGGAGGCCCGGGCCGAGCTGGAGCGGCTGCAGCGGTGGGAGGCCCACGACTCCCAAGAGCCAAGGACCCTGTATCTGGCCCTCCAGGGGACGGTCCTTTTGGCCGAGGGGCGCTTTCCCGAGGCGCTGGCCGTGTCCCGCAAGGCGCTGGAGGTGGCGGTGCCCGCCTTCGGCTTCCGCCACGAGATCGCCCGGCAGGCGTGGCCCGACGCATGCGAGGCTGCGCTCAGGGGACAGCGGGGAGAGGAGGTGGCGTCCCTCCTGAGCTTGCTCGAGCAGGCTTCCCAGGGGCAGGTTCCGCCGTTCCTGGAGGCTCAGGGCCTGCGCTTCCGGGCCCTGACCTCGGATGACGGTCCGGAGGCCGCCTGCGCCAGCGCCTCGGCCGCGGTCGAGGCCCTGGCCCGCCTGGGTTACCCCTATTGGGAGGCGAGGGCGATCCTGGAATGGGCCGGGCTCTGCCGCCGGGCAGGTCTGGAACCCCCGCCGGCCCTGGCCCAAGCCGAGGCCGAGTTGGATCGCCTCCAGGCAGGTCCCCTGCCGGATCTGGCGGAGGTCAGCCCCGGCTCCTGAGCTGTTGCTACGATCCCCGCCAGGATTCTCCGGCGGGGTGGGTGTGAGCTAGTCGCCCCCCACGCGCCGGTGCAGTAGGGGTGGTGGATGCGCTTGGGGTCGGCGTTCAAGCCGTATGCGACGGTCGTCCGCCACCGCGACTTGCGGCTCCTTCTCACCGGTGAGCTGATCTCGGCCACCGGCTCCTGGGCCTACAACGTCGCGCTGGCGGTGTACGTCTACCAGCGCACCCACTCGGCCCTGGTGGTTTCGGCGGTGTTCCTGGTCCGCTTCGTCCCCTCGATGTTCCTCTCCCCCTATGGGGGCATCATCGCCGAGCGTCTGGAGCGGGTTCGGCTGCTGATCGGCAGTGACATCGTCCTCTTCGCCCTCCAGGCGCTGCTCTGCCTCTCGGTGGTGCTGCGGCTCCCGGTGGCGGCGAGCCTGGTCCTGGCCGGCTGCGCCGCCGCCGCCGCCCAGCCCTACCAGCCCGCGGTCTCGGCTTTGATCCCCCAGCTGGCCGGCGAGGACGACCTGATCGCGGCCAACGCAGTCAACAGCACCATCGACAATTTGGTGATCATCACCGGCCCCGCCATCGGGGCGGTGCTGCTGCTCGTCGGCTCGCCGGCACTCGTCTTCGCCATCAACGCCCTGACCTTTTTGGTCGCGGCCGCCCTGGTCAGCCGGCTTCGGACCCGCTCCAAACCCACCGATGTCACCGAGGGCGGCTCCGCCGGGGCGCTGCGCCAGGTGCTGGCCGGCTTCGCCGCCCTCTGGGAGTCCAAGGTTGTTCTGGTCCTCGTCAGCTTCAGCGTTCTGGCCAGCTTCGTCTACGGCACCGACACGGTCCTCTTCGTCTACGTAAGCAAGCTGCAGCTGGGGACGGGTGCCACCGGCTACGGCTACCTGATGGCGGCCCTGGGGGTGGGCGGGATCCTGGCCGCGCTCCTGGTCAACCAGCTGGCGGCCAAGCCCCGGCTCGGGATCATCATCACTTTGGGGATGATCACCTACTGCGTCCCCACTGCCCTCTTGGTGGTCATCCACCAGCCGTGGCTGGCCTTCATCCTGGAGGTGGTCCGCGGGGGGGGCACCCTGGTGGTGGACGTGCTCGCCATAACCGCCATGCAGCGCTCCGTCGCCCCGGCCATGGTGGCCCGCGTCTTCGGGGTCTTCTTCGCTCTGGTGCTGGCGGCCATCTCACTGGGGTCGATCCTGGCCGCGACCGCCATCGGCAGTTTGGGCCTGCATCCCACGCTGCTGCTGGCGGGGCTGGCCATCCCGGCCTTCGCCTGCTGCGCCTACCCCTGGCTGTTCCGGATGGACCGGGCCGCGGCCAGGCGCCTGGCCGAGCTGGCGCCGAGGATCCGGGTTCTGGAGCAGCTCGGGATCTTCGCCTCGGGCTCCAGGGCGGCCCTGGAGCGCCTGGCCGCGGCCTGCGCCGAGATCACCGTCTCACCCGGGCAGGTCCTGATCACCGAAGGCGACCCCGCCGACGCCTTCTTCGTCCTGCTGCAGGGCTCGGTCGAGGTCACCGCCAAAGGCGAGGGCGAGACCACCCGCCGGCTGCGGACCATGGTCCCCACCTCGTACTTCGGAGAGATCGGTCTTCTGGCCAAGGTGCCCCGCACTGCCTCGGTCAAGGCCATAGAGGGCTGCAGCCTCTACCGCGTTCCAGGCGAGGAGTTCGTCGAGGCGCTGACCAGCACCCGGGCCAGTGGCAGCCTGCTCGAGGGCGCAAAGGCTCGCCTCGCTCTGTCTCACCCCTCGCTCCGCCCCGACTTTCTGGGAGATGTGGCCCCGGCCGAGGCCTGACCCGGCCCGGGTGGACCGCATCGCCGGGCCCGCCCCTAAAGGCCGAGGCGCTCCAGCAGCTGGCCCAACTGCTTAAGGAGCTGGGGTGCCGGCGCCAGCAGGGGCTCTGGCGTCGGCGCCGGCGCCGGGGTGGCCGAGGGGGCGGGACTTGGGGTCGCGGGTGAGGGGGGCGCCGCGGTGGGGGTCGGCGCCGCGGTGGCGGTCGGCGCTGCCGCCGGCGTCAGTGACGGGGCTCGGGACGGCTCCGAGATCACTTGGCCGCTGGCGGCGGGAGCGGTGGGATCCGGGTCGAGCGCTGGCTGGGGAGCCAGGCCCCGGTGTGCCGAGGCCGTGGGGGCGGGGCGCTGCGGTGCTGGCCGGATGTCCGCCGGGTGCCCGAAAGTCGCCAGGAGGAGGCCTCCCGCCGCCCCGGCCGCGGCCGTGGAGCCCCCCAGGCCCGGCAGGAGCCGACCCAGGGCGGCCACCGCCCGGGCCACCAGGGGCA
Source organism: Candidatus Dormibacteria bacterium (assembly GCA_050734425.1). Lineage (GTDB taxonomy): Bacteria > Chloroflexota > Dormibacteria > Aeolococcales > Bog-877 > Bog-877. The sequence goes on along the minus strand of JBOHUL010000080.1, from coordinate 5,807 downwards.
GCTGGCAGAGGAGGGAGCCCATCCCCACGACCGGCCAGAGATCGCCCACCGCCACGTTGAGGAAGGCCCGGACCATTGCCGGGTCAAGCTGGCTGCCGGAGACCCGAACCAGTTCCGAGCGAGCCTTGGCGACACTCACCGGGCGGCGGTAGGGGCGGGGGGCGGTGATGACCTCGAAGACGTCAGCCACTGAGACGATCCGCGCCCCCAGGGAGATGCCGGTGCCTCTCAGACCCCGGGGGTAGCCGCTGCCGTCGTACTGCTCGTGGTGTTGCACCACGGCGTCCCCCCACTTGCCCAGCCAGGGCAGCAGTGGAGCCACGATCCGCTCCCCCTCGGCGGGGTGGCGCCGAAGCAGGACCCACTCCCTCGGGGTGGGCTTGGCCGGCTTGTTCAACACCTTGGCCGGCACCTTGAGCTTGCCGATGTCGTGGAGCAGCGCCGCCCAGCGCAGGCGGGCCCGGTCGGGCTCGGGCAACCCGAGCTCCTTCGTGATCATGTCGGTCAGCACCTGCACCCGCTCGGAGTGGCCGCGGGTCCCCCGATCGTGAACGCTCAGGGCCAGGCTCAACTCCAGCACCGTCTGTGCCGCTCTGGCCTCGGGCCGCCGCCCTCCGCCGTCCACCTCCTCCAGCTGCCGCAGCACCTGCTTCGGTCTGGCGGCCCGGCGGGCGACGGCGAATCGGGCGGGGGCCCGGTCAGGAAATATGAGAGACAGGCGGAGCAGGGCGGCCAGGGGCAGGAGATGGCGGGTGCCGCGCTCGGCCAGCAGCAGGACGGCGAAGCCGGCAAGGCTCAAAAGAGTCCACCAGAGCAGCAGCTGGGGCAGCTCCGGTGGGGGGCGCAGTACGGCACCCAGGGCGGCCACCGTCAGGACGCCCAGCGCCGCTGGCACCAAGTAAACGAAGAGCCGAAGCGCCAGACTGAGCCAGGGGCGGCTGCGCCACTGGTTGGGGTCGGGTCGCTGAGTGGATGGCTTGGCCATCGGCACCCTCATATCGAACTCGCATCCCCAGCCGCAGTCTCAGATACGGGACCTGCCGGCTTGATGACGGGGTGGCGACAGGGCCGTGCATCGGGGCCCTCCCGGAGGAGCGGCCGAGGGCCATTCGGGACGCGGTCCCTCCGGATCCGGGCGGCGAGATCAGTAGGGTCCGGGCCCGACAATGGCCAGGTGGAATCGCTCCTCGTCTCCCTGCTCCGGGCCAGCTCCACGCTGTTGGAGGACCTCGCACGGGCGCCGGATCCGCCGGAGCGCCTGCTGGTGCGCAGCGACCGCACGGGGACGATGCAGCTGTACGAGACGGCGCCCGGATCCGAGCCGCGGCAGCTCACAGCTCTCTCGGAGCCCGTGGGCGGCGCCCGCTACCTTCCCGGTGGCCGGCGGGCGATCCTGGAGGTCGACCAGGGCGGCAATGAACGGTTCCAGCTCTACCTCATGGATCTGGACCAGGAGGAACCGGTCGGTGACCTGCGAGCACTCGACCCACTGACCCAGGACCCCCGACACGGGCACAATCTGGCCGGCGTCTCCCCGGACGGCTCCCTGGTCGCCTACACCTCCAACTTGCGCAACGGGGTCGACTTCGACCTCTGGATCTGTGCTCTCGGCGAGCGCCGGCACACTCCCCTATTCGTCGAGGGGGGTTGGTGTGAGCCGGCCTCGGGGTTCTCCCCCGACGGCAGGTGGATCTCGGTGCTGCGCGACGGATCGCGGCCCCTGGACGTTCAGCTCTTCTTGGTCGAGGCCGCCAGCGGGAGGGCGCGCCAGATCCTGGCCCACCCCGAGGCGGCGGCCGAGGTCGGAGCCCCGGCCTGGGCCCAAGACGGCACCTTCTTCGTGGCCGCCAATGTCGGTCGCGAATACAGCCAGGTGGTGCGGATCGACCCCGAGCGGGGGGTCGTGGACCGCGAGGAGGACACGGGGGCGGCCTGCGACTCCCTCCCCCTCACGAGTGCGGACGGGGGCACGCTGCTGGTGGTCGAGAACCGCGGGGGTGAGAGCGGACTCTGGGTCCGCGACCTGGTCGCCGGGGGGCGCGCCCGGGAGCTGCCCTTGCCAGAGCCGGGGGTGGTCGTCTATCACACCTTCAGGCCGCCCATTCTCTCGGCAGACGGCTCGCGGGTCTACTACACGCTCTCCGGCCCGCGTCTGGTGGGTGACGTCTGGCGGCAGGACCTCTCCGAGGACCGTCCCCAGCGGCTGACCGGCAGCCCGTCCTCCCCCGCGCCCGAGCGGCTGGTGAATGCCAGCAGGGCCGAGGCCACGGGCTTCGACGGGGAGAAGATCCCCCTCTTTCTCTTCTCTCCCTCCACGGCCCCAGATCCGCCGCCGGTCGTGGTCAGGGTCCATGGCGGCCCGGAGTCCCAGGCGGTTCTGGTCTTCGACCCCATCGTCCAGGGATTGGTGGATGCCGGCTGGGCGGTGGTGGTCCCCAACGTCCGGGGCTCGACCGGCTATGGCAAGCGCTATGCGGCCCTGGACGACACCACCAAGCGGCTGGACTCGGTTCGGGACCTGGCGGCCGTCCACTCCTGGCTGAGTGAGGCCGGCCTGGACTCCTCTCGCGCCGCCCTCTGGGGCGGTTCGTATGGCGGCTACATGGTGCTGGCCGGGCTCGCCTTTCAGCCCGAGCTCTGGGCAGCCGGGGTTGACATCGTCGGCATCGCCAGCCTGGTGACCTTCCTCGAGAACACCTCCCCCTACCGCCGCGCCCACCGGGAGCGGGAATACGGCTCGCTGGCCCGCGACCGGGAGTTCCTCGAGAGCGCTTCGCCGCTCACCCGCAGCGCTGAAATCCGGGCTCCGCTCTTCATCATCCATGGCCGCAACGACCCCAGGGTCCCGGTGGCCGAGGCCCAGCAACTGGAGCGCGCCCTCCGGGCTGGTGGCGTCCGCTGCGCGCTCCTGATCTACGAGGACGAGGGCCACGGGCTGGCCCGGCTCGCCAACCGCCTCGACGCCTTTCCAAAGGCGGTCCAATTCCTGGCCGAGGTGGTCTCCCTCGGCCGTGACCAGACGCCATCTCCCAAGCGTTAGCGTCAGAGCCAGCAGATGTGAGGCCGGCGCCGGGACGCCTCTCCCGTTTTTGTCCTTGGCCCCGGCTCCCGGCCGGCAGACAGACATGAGGATGTGAGCCACACCGTGTCCAGAGCTCGAAGAGTGGCGGCCGCGCTCGGGGTGGCGGCCGCAGCCGCCGTGGCCGTTGCCGTCGCGCGCCACCGCACAGGCACGGGCCGTGAGGTTCCGGGCGGAATCCTCGTCGGCGATGTCCGCGCCTACGACAGCCTGACCCACACCCTCCTCTTCCGTGCCCTGCACGCCCGAGTCGCCGAGGACGTCGCCCAGGTAGCGCCGCCGGGCGCCAGGCTGCTCGAGTTGGGTTGCGGCCCGGGCCGGCTGGCCAGTTTGCTGGCGACTCGTTACCACCTCAACGTGACCGGTGTCGACCTCGATCCCAGGATGGTCGAGCGGGCTAGGGCCAACTCCCGGCAGGTCAGCCCGGGAGCGCGGTCGGGGCCGGCTTTCCTGGTCGGCGACGCGGCCCAACTGCCATTTGCCGACTCATCCTTCGACGTGGTGCTCAGCACCCTCTCGATGCACCACTGGTCCGACACCAACGCCGGCCTGAGGGAGATCGCTCGCGTTCTCCGGCCGGGCGGACGCGCCCTGGTGTGGGACCTAAGAGCCGGAAGGGCGCCGGGACACCGGCACGCGCCCGATCTGGCAGCGCTTGGGAGCGAGGGCCCGCTGCGTCTGCTGAGCGCCGCCCCCTGGCGCTGGACCTTCGGGTTCGTGATGAGGTTGCAGCGGGTCGAGCTGGTCAGGCGGTAGGCCCGGGCCGGGGTCACTCCTGCGAGGGTCCAGGTCAGCCGCCTTGGAAGTGCCGCGCGTCGCCAAGCGAGCGAGGTCGCGGCCGGGGGTCGGACGCGGTGAGAAACCTCAACGGGGTTGAGTCACTGAGTCCGTGCGATGACCCGACTGAACTAGTCCTCGCTAAAGCGGCTCAAGGTGGCAGTTCGCATGTTGTCAGCTTTCGCCATCGCCAGGACTTGTCACCTCCGGTGCGAGAGGCGCAGGCTTGGGGACCGCCGGTTCTCCGGGGGGCGGAGTCAGTCCGACTTATCCAGCTCGACTGGAGGCAGATCGCGGACTTGGTCCTTCGTAAGGTTCAGATGAACGCCGTCGTCGACACCGGTCACCGCGCTGATCGGAATCGAGACCTGCTTTTCGCCCCAGAGATGGCCTTCGTCTAGGAGGACGTGGGTTACCTGGTGATCCGCGTCGATTACTAGGCCTTGCACCCTTCCGATCGTCCCATCCGTGGCGTGAACGTGATCGCCCCTGCGCACCTCCACCTCGCCCACCGGTACCCGGTCGGTGGTGACCGCTTGGGGACCCATGCCCATGCCGCCCATCCCCATGCCGCCCATGCCCATGCCGCCCATGCCCATGCCCAGGCCGCCCATGCCCAGGCCACCCATGCCCAAGCCAAAGTAGGGTAACGACATCATCTGGCCCTGCCCATAGCCCCATTGGCCTCTCGCTCCGGGCAGGAATCGTGTCTCTTCAGCCTCCTCGAGCGCCTCGAACTGAGTCAGGGTGCAGCGCAGCTGAATCTCCTTGGTCGCTGTCTGGACGAGATCCAGTGGCACGAGGCGGCCCGTCGCCCCCCCATGCTTAGGGTCGACGACCAGGTGCGTTAGCACACGGGCGACCGGGTCAACCACTACTCGGCGTAGGACCCCACAGACGCCGTCGCTACACGCGACCTCGCTACCGATGGTGAACTCTGACTCTCCACTCATAAGCCTCGCCACTCCTGTGTCAGTTGCCCGGTCTAGTCAATGGTAAGCGTGGCCCGCTCCCCTGAACTTATCCAGGGTATGTGCGAGTTGCTCAAGGGCCCAGAGGGGCCGGGAGGAACTCGGATGAAGGGCAGAAAGCACTCTCCTGACCAGATCGCGCGGAAGCTGCGGGAGGAGGATTCGCTGTTGGGCAAGGAGCGGGCCGCCGTGGCCAAGGTCCTGTAGATCTCAGAGGCCACCTTCCACCGCTGTCGCAACCGGCACGGGGGGATGGGGGCCTAGGACGCCAAGCAGCTGCGTCAGCTTCGGGATGAGAACCAGCGCCTCAAGCCGACGGCTTTCCAGGCCCCGCCCAAGGGGCGCGATGCGGCGGGTCCACCACCGCGTCCGCCAGACCCGGTGGACCAGCAGGGTCGGGTCATCCCTCCGCGAGCTGCTCCTCGATCCCTCCCGCGGTTACCAGCCCCAGGGAACGCCCTCCGGCCGGCGGAGAGTTCTCCGCGATGACCTGAGACACGACACTGGCTGGGGCGGGAGGATTCGAACCTCCGATTACCTGATCCAGAATCAGGCGCCTTGTGCTCCTAACAGCTTTCCAATTCGATAGAAGCGCCTGACTTGTAAGGAGCTGTCCTCTGGTGCGCTTGTCACCAGTTGGTTCAAGCGGCGTTCCTGTAGCCGTTGGCTCTTCCTCTATGGCTTTGGTGGGCCGAAGATCTCTGTGGCCAGCGGTGTAGGCACACGGGCTGGAGCGGCAGCCTGGGCGGAGACGTAGGCGAGCCGAGCGAGGCGACTGGGAGAAAGGCTGCGGCGGGCTCGCTTCGAAGAGGCGAAGACCTTGGCAGCTGAGCACCTGCCCACCTAGGGCCTCGTGGAGCGCCACGAGTCCGTGCTTCTCTGCGGCCCGGTGGGGGTGGGCAAGACCCACGCCGCCCAGGCGCTCGGCCATGCCGCCTGCCGGGCCGGCCACAGCGTGCTCTTCACCAAGACCACGGCGA
>JBOHUL010000079.1:0-3189 GCA_050734425.1 Candidatus Dormibacteria bacterium | reverse complement strand
CGCACGCCGACTTCCGCGGCCGGAGCGGCACCGGGCCCCATGGCCCCTAGCGTGGACTGACCGCCTGGCTCGCAGCGCCGCCGCCGTCGCCGCCGTCGCCGCCAAGGAAGAGGGCGATCGCATCGGCCACCTCCCGCGGTCGCTCGATGATCATGGCGTGGGCCGCGTTGACCGCTGTCACCCGCAGCATCGGGACGCTCTTGGAGAGTTGCTCCAGGTTGCGCAGGACCCCGTCCCGGCGAGCGCTCAGAAAGCCCATGAACTTCTCCGGCACCATCCCCTGGGGCAAGTCGGCTCCGGCGCAGACGATCAGGACCGGGCAGCGCACGTCGGGGTAGAGCTGGAAGACGTCGAAGCCAAACGTATCCTCCATCATCTTCCGTCCAGTCCCTGTGGGATCTGGCCTGATGTGTGTCGTCCCCGCTCTCGTCCGCAGGCCACGGTGCAGCTCCTCCAGCATCAGGTCCTCATCCACGCCAAAGCGTGCGGCCAGGTCGCGAGCTTGGTCCCTGAGCGCGTCAATTTGCTCTCTAGACAGCTCCCCGGCCATGGCGGCCCAGTCGGCATAGGCGAACTCCCGGTAATCGCGCCACCACTCGGCCACGGTCTGCTCGGCAATTCCTGGGAACTGATCCCCACGGGCAAGCCCATGGCCGTCTAAATTGACGACCCCGGGGCAGTCGGGGTGGTCGACGCCCCAAAGCACGGCCAGAATCCCGGCCATGGAGTGCCCCACTACGGCCGGATTCTCCGCCCCGACCGCGGCCGCCACCGCGGCCACATCGGAGAGACCGGACTTCCAGGTCCACTCCCCATCATCGGACCCGCCGTGGCATCTCAGGTCGAGGGCGACTACGTGGTAGCGATGGCGAAGCCGGGGAGCAATCCAAGCCCAGTCCAGGACGTTGCCCCCAAGTCCGTGGACCAAGAGCACGGTTTGGCCGGTGCCGCCGTAGTCACGGGCCGCTATCCCCACTCCGTGGTTGTCGACCCTGAAGTCGCGCATCACTTCCCTCTCCTGGGCGGACAACACGGGTGCGAGCCGCGGGCCGTGGCCGGAAAGGCCGCGCCTTGGACTCAGCGGCGACTATAGCCGCGGATCACCTCCATCACCTCGTCCAGATAGGCGTCCCCCTCGCCGGAGCGGATGCCGTCGGCGACACAATGCGCAAGGTGGTCGCGAAGCAGCAAGTAGCCAATCTGGTCCAAAGCGGCGCTGGCGGAGCGGATCTGGACCAGGACCTCGGGGCAGTAGCGCTCGTCCTCGACCATACGGGCGATTCCCCCCACCTGTCCCTGCACCCGCTGAAATCGCAACAGGAGCTCCGCCTTGCTGGCCTGGTACGAGCCCCGGCGCTGGCTGCCGATAGGATTCCGCCGCACTGGCCGCTCGATCTGGCCGTCGGACCGAAGGCTGTCGTCGGCTGGCACGGGCATCGAGCTCAGACCTGGCCCGGCCGCGCGGCCTGGTACTCGTCGGCGCAGGCGCGACAGCAGAAGTAGACGGTCTCCCCGGCCAGGTCGAGCCGGGCGCCCGGGTGGGCGGGGTTCACCTCCATCCCACAGATGGGGTCGATGGGGAGTCGGGGCAGGTCGTCCGCCACCGCGATCGTGGTCATGGCGCTGAAGCCGTCGGGATGCTCCAGGAACCGGTCCCGACAGTCCCCAGAGCAGAAATACCGGGTCCTTCCGCGGAACTCGGATCTGGCACCGGCCCTCTCAGGGTCGACCGCCATGCCGCAGACGGGATCGGTCTCGGTCTCGGCCGGAGGGTCCTCTCCCGGGAGGTAGCTGGCGGGGTCCCGGGAGAAGCGGTCCCTGCAGGCGCTCGAGCAGAACCAGTAGGTGGTGCCGCGATGCTGCCAGTGGGCCACGCCAGGCCCGCTCGCGACCTCCATGCCGCAGACGGGATCAGTCTCACGCCGCTCGCGGGTGGCTTCCACAGGCACCGAGCCTACCGCGGCAAAGCGCCCTGGGTCACGGTCAAAGCGGTCGCGGCAGCGGTCGGAACAGAAGTAGAACGTCTGATTTCCGAAGTTGACGCGGGCCGGGGCGCCGACGCGCTCCACCTGCATGCCGCAGACAGGGTCGTTGGCCAAGGCGGTGGAGGCCAGGGGCCGGTGTCGGAGCCAGAGCCAGCCAAGTACCAGAGCCAGGATTGCCGCCAAGTCCAGGACGGTGGTGGGGTTGAGGCCGAAGGCGTCGAGTGCGATCTGGCTGGGCCGGATCTGGGGGACCGCCCCGAGCCAGGAGAACAGGAACTGGGTCGCCAGGCCAGCCGCTGACATCACCGCCCAGAACGTCAGCCAGAGCCGGAGCGTGAGCCTGGTGCCGTAGAACTTGCGGTAGATGAGCAGCAGGGGCAATGTGATCAGATCGGCGTAGATGAAGCTGGCCACGCCGCCGAAGCTGATTCCTCCCTTCCAGAAGGCGGCTGCCAAAGGAACGTTCCCTACCGAGCAGACGAAACTCAACATCGCGATCAGGGGCCCGATGGCAGCGTTCTCCAGATCGGATCCCAGTCCGTGGCCGGTTAGGAACAGAGCCCGCCAGGCGACCTCCGGGACCAGGGCTGCCAGGAAGCCGGCGACGAGGAACCCCCCAGCGATCTCCTTGCGGAGCATGCGCAGGTCGGCCAGGCCGTAACCGCCGGCCGCAGTCCAGAGTGAGCCCTGACGGAGGCGGGCGGTCCAGCCCTGCTCGGAAGGCGCCGATGTAGCTAAGGCCGTGGGTTGGGAGTGCTGTTCCAGGCGCCTGCGCGCAGCGGCGACCAGTGGTCGGCCGAGGGTGATCCGGCCCAGTAGGGCCAACAGGACGATCATCAAGAGCCCGCCGAAGGCTTCGCCAACGGCGAACTGCCAGCCGATGAGGACCACCAAGACGATTCCCAGCTCGATCACCAGGTTGGTCGAGGCGAACATGAAGACCATCGCCGCCAGGAAGTCGGCTCCGTCGGCGAACATGGACTTGGCCATGGCGGCTGCCGCGTAGGAGCAAGAGGAGGAGGCGGCGCCGAAGCCCGTCGCACGAAGCAGCGCCAGCGGCCCGGCGTTGCCCAGCCAGCGGCGCACCGTCGAACGGGGGACGAACGCCTGGATGAAGCCCGAGAGCGCGAAACCGAGCACCAGGGCCCAAAGGGTGTCCCAGAACATCTCGGCCGCCTCTCTCAGGCCGGCTCCGATTAGGTCG
>JBOHUL010000078.1:0-4527 GCA_050734425.1 Candidatus Dormibacteria bacterium | reverse complement strand
GCCGATGCGATCGCCCTCTTCCTTGGCGGCGACGGCGGCGACGGCGGCGGCGCTGCGAGCCAGGCGGTCAGTCCACGCTAGGGGCCATGGGGCCCGGTGCCGCTCCGGCCGCGGAAGTCGGCGTGCGCCGTTGAACCTTGATGGCCTGCCTTTGGGTGGGCCTCAGCCAGCGCTGGGGCGGGAGGATTCGAACCTCCGAATGGGGGATCCAAAGTCCCCTGCCTTACCACTTGGCGACGCCCCAAAGACGGCTCCTCACATTAGCTGACGCAGCCGGGCTGCTCGAGCTGCGGAGCCGCTCAGACGGGCGGGCGCGCGCGGCGAAAGCGGTCCAGGGCGGCGACGCAGCCGTCGGGATGAGTCAGGGGCAGGCGATGATCACCGAACGGCAGCCGGGTGATGGTCACATTGGAGTGGCCCTTGGCCAACTCCGCCAAGAAAACGGCGTCGGGGACCTGGTCGTGGATGGGGAGGACCAGGTGCACAGGCTTGCTGATCTCCTCAAGCCAGCGCCCGCCCTCGGCTCGGAAGACGCAACCGTCCAGGATCTGGGAGTACACCTGGGCGCTCGGTCGCGCCGCCGCCGCGAACGGCGACGCCGGAAGGTCCACCTGCCAGATCCCGGCCACTCGCCCCGCCAGCCGGGGCCGCACCCCCGGGCGGCCGTAGATGGCCTGCGCCAGGTTGCGCTCCAAAGGACCACCGAGCTGAAGTGGGGTGAGCCGGCGCCAGCGCCGCACCGCGGCTTCGGCGCTGCGGTACAGCAGTGGACTGATGGCCACCGCCGCCAGCGTCCGCTCCGGTCGGCTCAAGGCCGCTCGCAGGGCAACCACCGCCCCCAGTCCGTGCCCCACCCAGAGGGCAGGCTCCCTCACCTCCAGCTGATCCAGGCTCCGAACCACCGCCGCCAGCTGCTGGTCCAGGCCATAGCCGTCGTCGGCCACCGGCGACGACCCATAGCCCAGCAGATCGGGAACCACCAGCGGTCCCGGGTCCGCCAGCTCGTCGAAGGTGGAACCGAAGTAGTCGGCGGAGCCGGCTATGGGATGGAGCAGAATCACCGGTGAACTTCCGGACCCCAGCAACTGGACGCTGAGGTAGGGATGGAGCACGGCCCGCAGAGGTGGTGCCCAGCGCAGCTCGCGCCGACGCACCGCCAGCCGGGCCGCTACAGCCGCGCTCCCTCCGGTCGCCAGTGCCGCCAGCGCCAACCCCACCCGCCGCGCACCGAGGTACCTCATCCGGAGCCCGCCGCCGCCGCTAGCTCGCGCGCCAGCTCAAGGAAGGGCGCCAGGGATTGGGGATCGGCGACGGTCGCTGGATCCAGCGCGACTTCGACCTCACTCCCCTCCAGAATCCGGCGCAGGGGAACCTCCAGCTTCTTGCCGCTCAGGGTGCGGGGGATCCTGGCCACGTTCCGCACCTCGTCGGGCACGTGGCGGGGCGAGACCTGCTCCCGGACCTGAGCCTTGATACGCCTGACCAGGCCCTCGTCGACGGTGCCCTCCTTCGCCGGAACCACGAAGAGCCAGAGCTGGGACTCACCTCCTCCGCCACCTATCTCCAGCACCAGGCTGTCCTCGACCTCGGGCATCGCCTCCACCACCCGGTAGATCTCGCTGGTGCCGATCCGGACACCGTGGCGGTTGAGGGTGGAGTCGGAGCGGCCGTAGATGACCACCCCGCCGTCCGGTCGCAGCCGGATCCAGTCGCCGTGGCGCCAGATCCCGGGATATCGTTCGAAGTAACTCTGGCGGTAGCGACGGTCGTCCTCGTCGCCCCAGAGGCGGACCGGCATCGAGGGCATGGGGTCGCGGATCACCAGCTCGCCGACTTTATCCACCACCGGCCGGCCGGACTCGTCAAAGGCCTCGATGTTGGCCCCCAGCCCTCGGCACTGGATCACCCCCGCCCTGACCTCCTTGCCGGGGCAGCCCAGAAGAAAGGCGGTGCAGAGGTCGGTGCCACCGCTCAGCGAGACCATCCAGAGGTCCTCCTTGACCTCACGGTAGGCCCACGCGAACGCGGCTGGGGAGAGCGGCGACCCGGTGGACCCGAGGAAGCGGAGGGCGCTGAGGTCGAACTGGCGCTTCGGGCTGAGGCCCGCCTTGAGTGAGCCTCCCAGGTGGGCGGCGCTGGTGCCAAAGTGGGTGATCCGGGCGTCGGCCGCCAGCCGCCAGAGCCGGTCCGGCTGGGGGGCCACCGGGCTGCCGTCATACAGGACGGGGGTGGCGCCGACTAGCAATGAGGAGACGAGGTAGTTCCACATCATCCAGCCGGTTGTCGTGAACCAGAAGTTCCGATCTCCCCTACCCAGGTCGGCGTGCAGGCCCAGGACCTTGAGGTGCTCGAGGAGGATGCCGCCGTGACCCTGGACGATGGGCTTGGGCAGGCCGGTAGTGCCCGACGAGTAGAGGATCCAGAGCGGCCACTGGAAGCCGACCCGGCGAAAGGCGGGATTGGCCTCGTCTCGGAGCAGCCCGGACCAGGCCAGGGCGCCGGCTGCTGGGGCCACCTCGTCGGCAAACAGGTAGGGCACTTGGATCACCGCCACCAGCGACGGGAGCTGCCGGCGCAACCGTTCCACCAGCCCCCGGCGGTCGAAGTCGCGGCCCCCATAGCGGTAACCGTCCACCGCCAGGAGCACCTTGGGCGAGATCTGCTGGAAGCGGTCCAGGACCGCCTGTTCGCCAAAGTCGGGTGAGCAGCTGGACCAGATCGCACCCAGGCTGGCCGTAGCCAGGAAGCCGGTCACGGCTTCTGGGATGTTGGGCAGGTAGGCGGCCACCCTGTCTCCGGGGCCCACCCCCAGGCGCTGGAGGTGGCTGGCCAGGCTCCCAACCTGCCGGCGCAGGCTGGGCCCGCTCACCCGTCGGGGCGGCCGGAGCTCGGAGTGGGCCTCCAGCGCCACCTCCAGCCCCTCCGCCCCGCGCAGGGCATTCTCGGCGTAGTTGAGACGGGCCTCAGGGAACCAGGCAGCGCCAGGCATCTGGCGGCGCTCCAGCACCGGACCCTCTCCCCTCTCCCCCAGGACCCGGAAGTAGTCCCACAGAGAGTCCCAGAAGTCCTCGAGATGGGCTGTCGACCAGCCCCAGAGCTGCTCGTAGGCCAGGGATCCGGTGCCGCGGTTCTGCTTCAGCCAGTTGACATAGGAGCCCATTCGAGAACTGGCGAAGGACCCTGGTTGGGGGCGCCAGAGCAGGGTGCCCTCCTCTGGGCCGACCACGCTCGCCACCGGGGCAAGATACGGCATCCGCCAATCGCGGGAGCGTCGCTGGGACTCAGCCCGGCTGACGCTCCACCCAGGCGCCTGTGCTGGCCTCGGCCAGCTGCTGGTAGGCGCGGGCGATCGCCGTCTGGCCAGCTCGGCCCGGGAATGCCGTCTGGGAGTCGAGCTCGCCAGGGCGCTGTCGCTGGCGGTAGCCCTGCCGGGCCAGCGTCGCCAGCTGCTCCAGGTCCCGCTGCTGCTGACGCATGACCTCGCTCTCCACCGCTGGTCCATGTCCAGGGACGACCCGGTGCGGCGCAAGGGCTAGCAGCGCCCCCAGGGACTCGGGCCACTCCAGGGGGTAGGAGTCCTGGAACCCCGGGGGGCCGTCGGTATCCAGGAGGTCGCCGGAGAAGAGGATGCGCTGGTCCGGCAGCCAGACGGCCAGGTCGTTGTCGGTGTGTCCCCGGCCAGGATGGATCAGCGTCACCAGCCGGCCGCCCAGATCCAGTTCGACCTCGTCCTCAACCAGGCACTCTGGGACGGTCAGGGGACTGGCCCTGACCTCGGCGGCCACGTCGCTCCCGACCCCCTTGAGGCTGCGGAGATCGTCCCAGTCGCCCTGGCGCAGCCGGAAGGCCACCTCTCGGCGCTGGGCTTCTCCCTCCCAGCGCAGCCGCTCGGCGCAGCGGCGCTGGGACCAGACGTTGGGGCCCTCCAGAGCCCCGTTGCCGAAGCAGTGATCCCAGTGACAGTGGCTGTTGACTGCCCCCAGCTCCAAGGCGGTCTTGGAGCGAGCCACGGCCACCAGGAATCGCCCCGCCTCCAGGGAGTGCCCGGTCTCCAGGAGCAGCGCCCGTTCCCGCCCGACGACCAGGCCGACGTTGAGACGGAGCGGCTCCAGGACCATGAGGTAGGTGCCGGTTCCCAGGCGCCGCCAGCCAGCGCTCGCACTCACCCGCCAATTGTGCCCTTCCCCAAAGAGGGCTGGAGGGCGAGCGGCGAGCATCGCGAGGAGGCCCGAGGGCGCCGTAAGATCCCGCAGTCAGAGTCCCGCGCGCGGATGGGCTCAGTCACAGCCCAGCATAGGAGTCGGCCTTGGCAGAGACGGCGGGCAGAATCCCGATGCCGCCCCAGGCGGCAGTTACCGGCGCGGCCGGATCCCGGCCCAGCATCATTCCCCTGGTCGCACTGCCCCTGGTAGGGGCGGTCCTGGTCTTCTTGGTCGTGGCCATCGCCGAGGACTGGTTCTGGGCTCTGGACTTCCTCCACGTCGCTGGCGGCGGACTCTGGACCGGGATCGACCTCTTCGTCGGCCT
>JBOHUL010000077.1:0-7328 GCA_050734425.1 Candidatus Dormibacteria bacterium | reverse complement strand
CCCCGTGCATCTCCAGGTGCGGGCCGGGGGGCGTCGACGGCGGCTCGAACCTTTGCTGGCTGCCGGCCCGCACGACGGGGCTCGCGGACGAGTCGGGGCCCTCCTTGTGCCTCGCGCCGGGAAGTGGTTGCAGACCGGACCCGCATCGCGGCGGCGAGGGTCCCTCGGTCCTGTGGCAAGCTTTGCCGATGTCCCAGCTCCGGGTGGCTTCGCCCCCTCTGGCTCCCGAAGGCACGCTGCCGTCGGTCATGGCGCAAGAGCTGCGCAAGTCCTATAAGGAGGTCGAGGCGGTGCGGGGGGTGACGTTCGAGGTGGCGCCGGGAGAGATCTTCGGCTTCCTCGGTCCCAACGGCGCGGGCAAGTCCACCACCATTGCCATGCTCTGCACCCTGACTCGCCCCGACGGCGGCTCGGCCCGGGTGGCGGGGTACGACGTCGTCCGAGAGCAGGCGATGGTGCGCCAGCGGATCGGGCTCGTCTTCCAGGACCAGACCCTGGACGACTACCTGACAGCCAGTGAGAACCTGAGCTTCCACGCGGAGCTCTACGGAGTCCCCCGCGAGGTGCTGGGGCAGCGCATGCGCCAGGTGCTGGAGCTGGTCGACCTCTGGGAGAGGCGCAGTTCTCTGGTGGGGACGTTCTCTGGGGGCATGAAGCGTCGCCTCGAGATCGCCCGGGGCCTGCTCCACGCCCCGCGGGTGCTGTTCCTGGACGAGCCCACCGTGGGCCTCGACCCCCAGACCCGCTCCGGGATCTGGAGTTACATCACCGAGCTGCGCCGGCGCGAGCAGATCAGCATCTTCCTGACCACCCACTACATGGATGAGGCCGAGTACTGCGACCGGATCGCCATCATCGACCACGGGGAGCTGGTCGCGGTCGACACGCCGGAGGCGCTCAAGGCGGCGATCGGGGAGGACCGTGTGGAGCTGCACACGGGCGATGACAGCCGGGCCATCGCCCGGCTGGCAGAGGAGTTCCAGATCGAGGCCAAGCTCAGCGAGGGGGCGGTTGCCTTCCACGTCCCCGCCGGGGAGCAGTTCGTGCCCCAGCTGTTCGCCAGGCTCGAAGTGCCCATCCAATCGGTGCGGGTGGCCCGGCCCACCCTCGACGACGTCTTCATGACCTACACCGGTCGGACCATCCGCGACGCCGAGGCGACGTCCGGAGACCGGCTCCGCGCCAATCCCTGGATGCGGGCCCGGAGGGGGCGCTGAGGGTGGCTGGGGCACAGGCCTCGGTGATCGAGGTCCGGGTCGCGGGAGGGCGCACCAGCGACGACCTCAGGGCCCTCTGGGTGGTCTGGAAGAGGGAGCTGATCCGCTTCAGCCGCAACCGGATGCGGATCGTGACCTCGCTGGCCCAGCCGGTGCTCTTCCTCTTCATCCTGGGCACGGGGCTGTCGACGATCATCTCCAGCACCAGCCACTTCGACTTCCGCACCTTCATGTTCCCCGGGGTCCTGGGCATGACGGTGCTCTTCACCTCCATCTTCTCTGCCATCTCCATCGTCTGGGACCGGGAGTTCGGCTTCCTGCGGGAGATGCTGGTGGCCCCGGTGCACCGCTGGACTTTGGTGCTGGGCAAGTGCCTGGGGGGGGCGACGGTGGCGACCATCCAGGGGGCGATCATGCTGGCCCTGGCGGGGCTGGTCGGGGTCCCCTACAACCCAGCGATGCTGGTCGTGCTGCTCCTGGAGATGATGCTGACGGCCTTCGCGCTCACGGCCTTCGGCGTGATGCTGGCGGCCCGGATCTCAGACGTGCAGTCGTTCCAGGTGGTGACCCAGCTCTTCGTCCTGCCGATGTTCTTCCTCTCGGGGGCGGTCTTCCCGGTGACCCGCCTCCCCGTCTGGCTCGACGTGCTGAGCAAGGTGGACCCCCTGTCCTATGCCGTCGACCCCCTGCGCAAGGAGGTGTTCAGCCAGATCGACATGCCCTCGCAGATCCGACGGGTCTTCGATCCTGGCGTGGCGTGGGGCTCCTGGCACCTGCCTGTGATCTTCGAGCTGGCTCTGGTGGCCCTGGCTGCCGTCGTCATGCTGGGGACCGCCATCCGTCAGTTCTCCAAGCCGACCTGAGCCGATTCTGCCACCGACGAGGCGCAGCTCGAGTTCGGGTCGCGGCACCGGAGCCGGGGGCACTCGCTTGACAGCTGACCTCTCACTGAGATATCACTGCGTCGGTGAAGCGAGCCAGGGGCGGGTGATCGAACTCAGCCGGGGGTCGGACCACGTCGGCGAGGGGCCCCGGACGACCATGGCCGACGACGCCTACCGGCAGATCAAGGACGACGTGATCCGCTGCGTCCTACCCCCGGGAGGCCGCGTCACCGAGGCCCAGCTCTGCCAGCGCTGCGCTCTCGGCCACAGCCCCATCCGAGCGGCGTTGCAACGGCTCCAGACGGAGGGGCTGCTGGTCTCCGAGGCGCGACATGGCTGGCGGGTCGGCCCGCTTCGGCCCAAGGACATCCTGGACTCATCAGAGGTGCGGCTGCTGCTGGAACCCGAGGCCGCCTACCGGGCGGCGGGCAAGATCCCCCCTGCCGTGGGGGAGCGCCTCAAGACCCTCTGCGGTGTGGAGTACGACCCGAGCGACCCCGAAAGCCTGGCCGCCTATCTGCGATCCAACACCCAGCTCCACAGCCTGGTGGCGGAGGCCTCGGGCAATCGCCGCCTGGCGCGGATCGTCACCTCGCTGCTGCGCCATGACGAGCGCCTCTTCCACTTCGGCTTCCGGCTGGCCAACTACGGCGCCGAGGTGGCTCACCAGCACCACACCCTGGTCGATGCCCTGCTCTCGGGGGACGGCGAGACGGCCAGGGACACCACTCGGGAGCAGATCCTGGACACCCGCCGGGTGATCATGCGCAGCCTTATGTCTGCCGCCTCGCTACCACTTGGCGATCTGGTCGACTCCTGGCGCGGGGAGGAACCAGAGCTGGCCCTGACCCGGTTGGGTGCCGAGCAACCGATGGACGGTGGTGACGCGGCGGAGGTCGCCCGCCCGAGTCGGCCGTCGCGGCGCGGGCGCCGCAACGACAAAGCCAACACCGCCCGCGGGACGACAGTGTGATCGGCGCCAGCCGCGCCGTCCCCGGCGCGGGCTCGGCCGAGGGCCGAGGTCCGAGCCGACCCCGGCCAGCGTCCCTCCCAAGATTCCGCGCCAGCCTGGCGCTGGCGGCTGGGCTGGGCCTGGTCGCCGCGCTCCTGGCCAGCTGTGGAGCGTCTCCCGGCGGCGGGGGCTCCTCGGAGTCGTCCGGACCGGGAGTCCTCACCTTCGCCGAGCAACCGCAGGAGCCTCCCACCTACATCCTGCCCCTGGAGAGCTCGGCGGAGGAGAGCAACGCCAACTTCGCCCAGTTCAGCAACATCCTCTATCCCGGGCTGTACGTCTTCGACGCCAACGGCAAGCCGGAGCTGGACCAGCGACTCAGCGTTGGCGAGCCACCCAAGTTCTCTGACGGCAACACGGTCGTGACCATCACCCTGAAGCACTGGCAGTGGTCCAACGGTGAGCCTGTCACGGCGCGCGATCTGGTCTTTTGGATGAATCTGCTCTCGGCGGTCACCGATCCCAGCGCTCCCTCGCTGGGATCCAGCGCGGCCCCCGGTCCGGGATATGGTTTCTTCGTCCCGGGCAACTTCCCAGAGAACGTCACCTCGTACTCCCAAGCGGGGAAGTACACCTTGGTGCTGCATCTGAACCGGGCCTACAACCCCACCTGGTTTCTCTACAACGAGCTGAGCGAGATCACCCCCATTCCCCAGGCCACCTGGGACAAGACCAGCGCCTCGGCAAACGTCGGCGACGCCGATATGGAGGCCCAGGCCAGGGTGGCCCTGCCCGGCACCTCGCCCAGCCTCTACGTGCCAGGGAACCCGGGCACTGCCACGACAGGGGCCCTGGGCGTGGCCCAGTTCCTCAACACCGAGGCCCAGGACCTGGCCACCTACAGCCGCAACCCCCTGTGGCGGGTGGTCGATGGCGCCTTCAAGATGACCGACTACACCCAGAGTGGGTTCGTCAAGCTGGTGCCCAACGCCCGCTATTCCGGCACCCCCAAGCCCACCATCAAGGCCTTCGAGGAGATGCCCTTCACCACCGACTCGGCAGAGGCCCTGGCCGTGCGCAGTGGCAAGCTGACCATCGGCTACCTGCTGCCTTCCGACCTCGGGGCCAGGGCCCAGTTCCAGAGGGCGGGCGACTACGCGTTCGCCCCCTGGGACGTCTACGGCATCGGCTACGCCTCCTACAACTTCACCAACCCAGTCACGGGGCCGCTGTTCCGCCAGCTGTACATCCGTCAGGCGCTGCAGTCTCTGGTGAACCAGCCTCAGTACATAACCCAGTTTCTGGGGGGCTACGCCACCCAGACCCAGGGCCCGGTCCCGAGCCACCCCGCCGGTCCCTACACCAGCCCCATGGAGAAGGGCGGCCCGCCGTATCCGTACAACCCGACGCGGGCCAGGCGGCTGCTCTCCTCCCACGGCTGGACCGTGAAGCGGGGGGGCGCCAGCTACTGCGCCAGGCCGGGGACCGGACCAGGCGAGTGCGGCGCCGGAATATCCCTCAACCAGGACCTGGCCCTGGGGATGACCTATGCCAGCGGCAACTCGGCGGGCGCCAACATGGTGCAGGCCCTCCAGTCGACCGCCCGCCAGCAGGCGGGGGTGGCGATCACCCCCCAGGTCGAGCCCTTCAGCCAGGTGATCGGGACCGAGTTCGCCGGCTGCACCACCAGCAGCCCCTGCTCGAACTGGGACCTGGCCAACCTGTTCGTCGGCTGGACCTACGGCCCCGACTACCTGCCCACCGGGGGCGAGATCTTCGGCACCGGCGCCGGCAGCAACGCCGGCTACTACACAAGCTCCGCGAACGATGCCAACATAGCCCAGACCCACACCGCCTCCACCCAGGCCCAGGAGGTTCAGGCGATGTACCGCTATCAGGACTACCTGACCCAGCAGTTGCCGGTGCTCTGGATGCCGTCAACCCCGCTGCAGTTGACCCTCTACAAGAAGAGCCTCAAGGGACTCGTGCCCCAGGGGATCATCGACCAGGTCTTTCCCCAGTTCTATCGCTAGCCAGACGGAGGCCGGTCGCGATACCGGCGTCGCATTTGCGGGCATCGGCCCGAGGAGGCAATTGATGAGCGGCGCAGCCCGACAGGTGGTTCGCCGGGTCGTGACCGGGGTGGACGCGCGAGGACGGTCGGCGATCGTCAGCGACGCCCCCTGCCAGAAGCAGGCCCAGACCGAACAGTACGTTTCCGTCGATCTCTGGGTCTCGGGGCTGCCGGCAGAGGTGTCGGGGTCGGCCGACCTGCCAAAGGAGGCGGACCTGGATCCCGTCGCGGGCGAGGTGATGTGGCGTTGGTTCGCGCTCGGACCCGGCGAGCGGATCGAGTTCCACTCCACCCAGACCGTCGACTGCATGACCGTGCTCCAGGGTCAGGTGACCCTGGTCATGGAGGAGGGGATGGTGGAGCTGCGGCGGGGCGACTGCGTCATCCAGCGGGGCACCCGTCACGGATGGTTCAACGGAGGTGAGGAGGAGTGCATCCTGGTCGGGACCATGTCGAGCACCGCGCCAGTGCCCCACAAGGAGGCCGTGGCATGAGCCGGACCGCGGTCGCGCAACTTCGCCCCGCGCCCGGGGAGGTGGCCCGGGGGCTGGTCTCGGTCCCCGGAGTCGACCCTCCCTGGGAACTGCCCCTGGTCGTGATCCGGGGAAGGGAGCCCGGCCCCACCTGGGCCATAACCAGCGGGGTCCACGCCGCCGAGTACGTGCCCATCGCCGCCGTCACCGAGTTCACCCGGAGCCTCGACCCCACGTCTCTGCGGGGCACCGTGATCGCGGTCTTGATAGTCAACTACCCCGGGTTCTTCGAGCGCAGCATCTACGTAAACCCGAGGGATGGCAAGAACATCAACCGGGTCTTTCCCGGCGATCCGCAGGGGAGTGCCTCGGAGCGGGTGGCGGCCTTTATCAGCAACGAGGTCATCTCCGGCAGCGACGCCTACCTGGACGCCCACTGTGGTGATTTGATCGAGGCGCTCAGCCCCTTCGTTCTCTGGGACAGGACCGGGGATGAATCGGTCGACCGCCGCTCTGAGGCCATGGCCCGGGCCTTCGGCCTGGAACACGTGATGTCGGTTGCCCCCGCCACCATCGGGGGCACCTCGAGCGGCAGCGCCTCCGCCCGTGGTATCCCGGCCATCACCGCCGAGGCCGGCCAGCAGGGCATCTGCGACCCCAAGGTGGTCGAGCGCTACGTCCTGGGGCTGAGGCGGCTCGGGGCTCACCTGGGCCTTCTCGACGCTCCCAAAGGAGAGGTGCCCCCAGCCCAAGAGCTGATCGAGTTCGACTGGTTGCGCTCCCAGGTGACCGGGGTCTGGCGCCCCAGCGTCCTGGCAGGGGAACGGGTCCAAAAGGGGCAGGTGGTAGGGGTGCTCCGAGACCTCTTCGGCGAGGAGCTGACCCAGGCTCATGCGGGCGCCACGGGCCCCGTGATCTTCTGTGTGACCTCGCTCCCCGTGCGCCCGGGCGACCCCCTGGTCGGGATCGGGGTGACTCCGGGTGGGGAGCGGACGCAGTAGGCAGGCAGATTGCTTTTGGCTGTGTCGCGCCGGCGACGCAGCGGTCGCTCCCCAAACGGTCAGCTAAGAGGCGGCCCGGAAGAGTTGGTAGCGTTCTTCCAAGAATTTAGCGTCGGGCCGATTCTGGTACGCGCGGGGTAGAACTTGCAAGGGTTGCCTGTGCAACTCCTGCAGTCCATGCAGGAGCATGGGGCCGTCGGCGTCGTGGAGCACGTCGCGCCTGACCTCGACGACGCGGTCGGGGCGGATGCCGATGATGTTGTTGTCGAAGGCGGCATGGTGCAATTTGCATAAAGAGAGCCCATTGGAGATGAGGGGCTCCCCCTCGGGGTGACTGTCCGGGACTATGTGTGCCGCCTCCAACAGCTCCCGACGGCGCAGGCGGCACATGGTGCAGGATACGTTGTAGGCGCGGAGCACCCGGTGCCGGAATGCGCGCTGATGCTGCCGCTGCCACACCTCCCGTGTGACGTACCTGCGCCGGATGTCGTCGGGCATGGCGAGGACGTCGCTGGCGAGGGACTCGTCGGCTTCTACCGCCACGGTGAAGGTCTCAGAGGCGCGGTCGTCGCCGACGATGTACACCGGGCGAGCGGCCAGGTACCAGCCCTCCTCGACCCCGTAGAAGTAGACGAGCGGCAAGCTGCCGCGCATCGCCTCTCTCAGCCCGTGGTTGTCGCCGTGGTCCAGGGCCGGTACCCCGTGGCGCCGCCGGTAGCGGTAGCGG
>JBOHUL010000076.1:0-2666 GCA_050734425.1 Candidatus Dormibacteria bacterium | reverse complement strand
GCCGAAGTGTGGTCAAGTTTACTTATGGACCCCCGTACATACCCTTGGGGGCGCTCGCATTTGTTGGCGGGCTAGCGGTGTGGCTTATTGAATTGGTAGTCGCATGGCGGCGGCGCGGCACGCGGCGTGCCGTCGCGAACTAGGAGTTGTAGTGGACCGGGTTCCCTGGACACCGGGACAGCGTCAATGGTACTGGGGCTGGTCATGCCGCCGGCTCCATCGTGAGCCGCGCGCGCGCCTGGCTCGGGGCAACGTACCCGTGCTTGTAGGCCAGCCAGCGCCGGTTGTACTGATGCTTGAATGACCACTGCGCCTGCTGCAGATCGTCCACGGTTCCGAAGTGCTGCACCCAGAGCGGGTGCTCCTTGAGCGTCTTGGTGAACCGCTCCGCGACGCCGTTACCCTCTGGGTGGCGCACGTAGGGGGGGCTGCTCTTAATGGCCGGGAGGCTGAGCGCGCTCTGGAAGTAGTGGGCGCTGTACTGGCTGCCATTGTCGTGGCGGAGCGCCAGCCCCGAGGCGACGCCTTGGCTGTAGCCGCAGAAGTGCTCCCGCACCCCCTGGCGAACTCCGGGCTATAGCTCATGACCCACTGTACCTCCTGGCTCCAGCGGTGCCGCAAGAGCGTCCGCACCCGGAACCCCGCCAACTCGAGATGAACCGTGGCACCCACCTCGGTCATCTTCTCGATGGGCAGCGCCAGAAGGTCCGGATAAGCGGAGGCCGACACCGAGGCGACGTAGCCCACTGACCCTTGCTGGTCCATCTCCTCCACCTTGACCTGGGCTTTGGCGCTGACATTGCCGCCGTCGTAGACCCAGGTGACGGGCCCCTGGCCCAAGTCGCCCAGCTCTGGGCCCCGCTGTCTTTTCCCCTAGCTCGAGCGGCTGCGGTGCGGGCCCCGGGAACTCGAGCTGGAGACCCAGGGACGCGACGGGACCTCGGTACGATTGCTGGATGAAGCCGGATTGTCGCAATAGCTCTCAGTCCCTGATCGGCAGCGACTTCGCGAATTAGTCTCTCTCGTTGATCTCAGATGGAGGCATCTGATGGACGGCCTGATGATGAACTACCCGCTCACCCTCACCCACCTGCTCCGGCACGGGGTCCAGTTCTTCCCCCAGCAGGAGATCGTCACCGAGAGGGGCGCGGGGGAGCCCCACGTCTACCAGTTCCGGGACTTCGGCCTCCGGACCGAGCGCCTGGCCCGGGCCCTGGAGGGGCTGGGGATCCAGGATGGAGACCGGGTCGGAACCTTTGCCCTCAACACCTACCAGCACTTGGAGCTGTACTTCGCCGTCCCCTGCATGGGCGCGGTCCTGCACACCCTCAACATCCGGCTCTTTCCAGAGGACCTGGCCTTCGTGATCAACGACGGCGAGGACCAGGTGATCTTCTGCGACCGGGCCGTGCTGCAGCTCCTAAAGCAGGTGGCGGGCCGGATCCCCACCGTCCGCCTGATCGTGCTCATGGGCGAGGGGGAGGCGGACACCGAGGGGCTTCCCGAGACCCGGGACTACGAGGAGTTGCTCCTGAAGGCGGAGGCCGGCTTCCAGTGGCCCGAGCTGGACGAGAACCAAGCCGCCGCCATGAGCTACACGTCGGGGACCACCGACCAGCCCAAGGGCGTGGTCTACAGCCACCGCTCCTCGTATTTGCACTCCCTGGCAGCGGGGGTCGCGGGCTGGATCGGGCTCAGCTACGACGACTGCCTGCTCCCAGTAGTGCCCATGTTCCACGTCAACGCCTGGGGCCTGGCCCACGCCGCCATCGGCTTCGGCGCCAAACTATCCCTGCCCGGACGCTTCCTCGACCCGCCGCACCTGCTGCAGATGTTCCAGAGGGACGTGGTCACGGTCACGGCCGGGGTGCCCACGATCTGGGGCGCCCTGCTCAACCACCTCAACCAGAACCCGACCCAGCTGCCGCGGCTGCGGATGATCATCTGCGGAGGCTCGGCGGCGCCTCCGGCCCTGATATCGGGGTTCGACCACCACGGGCTGACCGTGGTCCACGCCTGGGGCATGACCGAGACCTCACCGGTGGGTACCGTCAGCTTTATCAAGCCGGAGTTGCGTCAGCGGCGCGAGGGTGAGCTGATGGCGCTCCGGGCCAAGCAGGGGATCCCAGCACTAGGAATCGACCTGCGCCTTTCCGATCTCGACAGCGGCCAGGAGTGCCCTCAGGACGGTGAGTCGCCGGGGGAGATCCAGGTCCGCGGCCCCTGGGTCGCCCGCGCCTACTACCACGACCCCCAGGACCAGGACCATCGCTTCACGGCGGACGGGTGGCTCAAGACCGGAGACGTCGCCACCATGGACGGCGACGGCTACGTCCAGATCGTCGACCGGACCAAGGATCTGGTCAAGTCCGGAGGAGAGTGGATCTCGTCGGTCACCCTGGAGGGCGAGCTCATGGCCCACCCCAAGGTGCTGGAGGCAGCTGTAGTCGGTTTCCCCCACAGCAAGTGGGCCGAGCGACCGGTGGGGTTTGTAGTCCCCCGCCCCGAGCATCGCGAGGACCTGAGCAAAGAGGAGCTCCTGGAGTTCCTCAAGCCTCGGGTGGCGTCGTTCTGGCTCCCCGACGAGATAGTTTTCCTTGAGCAGGTGCCCAAGACCAGCGTGGGCAAGTTCGACAAGAAGGCGCTGCGGCGGCAGTACTCAAGTC
>JBOHUL010000075.1:0-1532 GCA_050734425.1 Candidatus Dormibacteria bacterium | reverse complement strand
CCGCCTTGTAGGCTGGGCGCGGCCACCGTTCGGGTGACCTATCTCAACCCACCCCCTCCATCTTGGGGGATGCCTCCAGTCGCCTGCGGCGACCGGCCGCATCCCTGCTGGTGAATGGGGGGCCGGGCCGCCGCATCGCGGTAGTGGCATGGGAGGCGCCGGGTCGCCGCATCGTCTTAGGGGCCGCCGCATCTCGGAGCGGCGGGCTCCTGCGTGGGCCGCATCCCCATCTCGGTGACCGGAGGGGGAGGCGAGGAGTGGGGGGTCAGGGGGGCGAGGGGATAGAGACGGCGGCCCCATCTCGGTGGGCGCCGCCACCAAAGGCGGGACCTGCAGAGCCGCCCGATCTAGATCTCCCAATGGCCCGCCTGGGCCCGCCTGCTGTATTCCCCGTTAGGTCAAGAGCGGACAGCACAAGCCTCCCGGCTGCTGTCTCGACAACCCCGCCCCGCCAGGGTGTCCCCGGGAGAAGACCGGGCCCGCGTATGGCGGGCAAGAGCGGGATCCCGGAAAAGCCGGATCCCACCGGATCGCGCCGGATCGCATTGGTGGAGGTCTGAGCCATGGCGGCGATCGGTCCGCTTTGCGAGTGCACGCTGTATTTACCGGGGCACCAGGTCCACTGCATCCAGGGCCTGCACAGCCAAAGTGAGCCCCGCTGCCCGCTCACCGAAAGATCGCCTCGATCAGAGGGGGGACCATCCAAGTCGAGCTGGAGACCGGGGTCCGTCGCTACCGCAATCACCTGGCGAGCCGGCTGCTGGCCGCCGTCGCCGCCCATGGCCCATCGGTGATCGTAGATGAGGGCTGGTCCATTCTCATGGTCTGCGATCCTGGGGATGGAGGCAGGAGCTGCTTCAGCATCGCGCCTGCTGGCGAGCCCCGGCGCCGCTGCCTGACGGACCAACTGACGCGCTGTGACGAGGACTCCCTGGTCGAGCGAGTTCTGTCCCAGGGCGGGTTCGGCGTCCCTGCCACACTCGTCGCCGCCAACCTGGCGGCCGCGCCCCGCGACCCCGCCCGGGAGCCGCCCACGGCAGCGGCTGGCGAGGGCACCAACTGACCGAGACCGGGGAGGATGCGGAGCCGCACCACCGGGCCTCCAGTCCCGCTTGGTGGGTGCTTGCTGGGCGGGCCCTCGGCGATGCACTTGGCGCTCCCCTGTTCCTCAGCTCTGACGAGCTCCGGCACCGGCACGGCCCGGGCGGAGTCACCGGCTACCAGGCCGGCGACTGGGAGGCGGGCACCTTCAGCGACGATACCCAGATGACGGTCTTCGCCCCGGAGCGCCCGATCCGCACCGACGCACGCTTTCTAGGCCGTGTCATCTGCAATGCCCCGAGGGCTATGTGGAGGGCTCACCGGCGCCGGATGCACACACCGAGCGCCGCGGTTCCCTGGGAGCCGGCGCTTTCTCCCGGGCCCAGTGGTTGGCTGGTCAATCAGCCAGAGCTGCGGGCCCGCCGCCCGGTTGCCAGTCCACTGAACAGCCGCTAACCCAAAGTTCGGCAGCTCCATTAGGGCGATCAATG
>JBOHUL010000074.1:0-6150 GCA_050734425.1 Candidatus Dormibacteria bacterium | reverse complement strand
GGGCGCGACCGGGACCGCATCGTCGGCCACGTGCTCCGAGTGGAGCAGGACTGGGCCGGGAAGCTGGGAGTCCAGACCCCTGACGGCGAGCTCGTGAGCGAGGACCCGGGTCTCAAGACCTACCGGGTGGCCCTTTTGGCGGCAATTGGCGAGTTCCATGCCCAGGGCAGGCAGGCCCGAACCTGGCCCCTGCGGTACCTGATCAGGCACTCCGCCTACCACACGATGGATCACGCCTGGGAGATGGAGGACAAGGACCTCAGCGCAGCCGCTCCATAGGCCGGCCGCGGCGCTGTCCCACCGCCCCACGTCCGATCCGGCGCGACGCGCGAGGCCCGTCTGGCCCAAGGGGAAGGACGGAGCGGCAGGACGTGCCGCCGGTTCCGGCCGAGATCCGACCCCCTGCCCCGCCCGCGACCCGCGCTGGTCGCTCCGCGGCCACCTCCCGCGCCCCCGGCCCGCGCCCGGCCTCCTATCCTCGTCCCAAGCACGGTCGTCCAAGGGGGGGCTTGGGATGCGGATCCTGATCTCGGTTGACATGGAGGGCATCGCCGGTGTGGCGGTGCCGGATGACGTCCGCCCCGGCACCCCCGAGTACCAGCGCGGCCGCCACCTGATGACTCGCGAGGCCAACGCGGCGGTGGCCGGGGCCCTGGAGGGCGGTGCCGAGATCGAGGTGGTGGTGGCCGACGCCCACGGTCCCTTCACCAACCTCATCCCCGAGGAGCTGGACCGTCGCGCCCGGCTGGTCCGGGGCAGGCCCCGCCCGCTCGGGATGCTGACCGGCATCGAGGATGCCGACGCCGCGATCTTCGTCGGCTACCACGGCCGCGTCGGTAGCGTGAACTCGGTCCTCTCCCACACCATCAACGGGGCCTGCGTCCGCGACGTCCGCTGCGGCGGCCGTTCGCTGGGGGAGATCGGGCTCAACTCGGCTTTGGCCGGGCATCTGGGGATCCCGGTCGTGCTGGTCTGCGGCGACGACACGGTGGCCAGGGAGGCGGAGGAGGTCAATCCCGGGGTGGCCACGGTCGCGGTCAAGCGGGCCATGGGGGCGGGCGCGGCCGAATCGCTGCATCCAGAGGAGGTCGAGCGGCGCATTCGGGAGGCGGTGCCGCGGGCCCTGGCCGGGCGCGAAAAGGTCCGCACGCTGCGCCTGGAGGGCCCGATCGATTTGGAGCTGGACTTCCACCGGGAGCGGATGACCGAGCCCGGCCTGCTGGTCCCGGGGGTGCGTCGGCTCGGGGCCTTCACCGTGGGATACCGGGCCGAGGACTTCCGCCAGGCCTACGACGTGACCATGCTCCTCGCGGTCCTGGCGGCCACCGCCTAGGTCCCGACCAAGACCACCGCGCCACGCCATCAAGGCGCGGGCGACGTCACCGCGCTAGGAGTCGGGGTCGGGGCAGGTGTCCCCGTTGACGCCGGGGTACCCGTCGGGGTCGGAGTCCCTGACGGGGTGGGAGAGGCGCTGGAACTGGGGCTGGGTGAGAGAGAGGGGCTGGCGCTGGGGCTTGGGCGTGGCGAATGGGCCGGGTTGGGGGTGGGGTTGGTCTTGGCGATGCTCGGGGAGACGGCCCCGCCCCCAAAGGGGGATTGGCTGGAGGGGCTTGCGGCGGCGAAGGCCACCACCAGCCCCGCTGCTGCGGCCACCGCCACCCCCACCGGCAGCAGCGCGGTGGAGGAGCGCGTCTCCAGCGGCAGCCCGGTCTGGTTCTGGGAGGACTGGAGGTATATCCGGCGCAGGGGCGTCATGTGGATTCCCTCGGTGGCCAGGCTGGCCCAGGGGGCGCTGAAGTAGACCAGGGCCTGAAAGAGGAGCAGCGCGGCCAGGATGGTCGTGGTGACGCTCAGGGCCCGGACTTCCATGGTGGCCGCCGCCAGTACCGCCGCGACTGCGATCAGGGTCTCGGGGCGGGCGGAACGCAGGGCCTGGCGCCAGCTGCTCATCCCGCCCCTGCGCTTGGGGGTGCGCAGGAAGGTTCCCTTGCGGGTGACCAGGCTGCGGATGTCGGCCAGTGACACCGTCCAGCTCAGGGCGAACCAGACCCGCAGCGCCCTCACCGCGTCGCCCCAGGTGAGTTTGCCGCTGCGGCGCATCGCCCAGGTGGCCCGGAGGAGCCCGAAGACGAGAAAGAGGAAGGGGATGACCAGGACCGCCCCCGTGATCTGACGAACAGGCAGCCGCTCGTGGGCGGCGGTGGCGATCGCGGTCGCCACCAGCAGGCCGGTGAAGCCAAGAAGCAGCAGATCCCCAAACCACTGCACCGCCCCCACCAGATAGTGGAGGCGCTGGGCGAAGGTCAGCCGGAGCTTGTGGGGCCAAAAGGGCAGCAGCTCGCGCCAGTGCTGGCGCAGGATCTGCAGCCCTCCCAGGGCCCAGCGGAAGCGCTGCTTCTTGAGGCCGTCGAAGGTGAGCGGCATCAGCCCCTCGCCCCACGCCACCTGGCGGTACACACCCCTGTAGCCGCGGCCCAGGATCCGCAAGCTGGCCTCGGCGTCCTCGGTGATGCACTCCGGGTTCCAGCCCCCGATCTCGTCCAGGACCGAGCGCCGGATGAGACCCATGGTGCCGCAGAAGATGATCGCGTCGCGGTGGGCCCGGGCCGGCATGGTGATGTCGAAGAAGTAGCGGTAGCTGTGGAAGAGGCCCCTCAGGTAGGCGTCGTCCTTCCAGTCGCGGTAGTGCTGCGGCGTCTGGACGAAGCCAACCTTCGGGTCCTGGAAGAAGGGCACGGTGTCCTTGAGAAAGCCCGGCTGAGCCACGTAGTCGGCATCGACGATGCCGATGATCTCCACCTCCTTGGGCAGTCTCCTCGTCGCCTCGTTGAGTGCGCCCGCCTTGAACCCGGGCCAGGGGGCGAGGTGGATGAACTGGAACCGGGGGCCCAGCTGGTGGCACAGCTGCTGGATGGGGCGCCAGACAGACTCGTCACCGGTGTTGTTGTCCACCGCTTGGATCAGGTAGTTGGGGTAATCGAGCCGGTCCAGGGCCCGGAGGGTCTCGCCAACCAGCTCCACCGGCTCGTTGTACATCGGCACCTGGAGCACGACCAGGGGCCAGGGGCGGCTCTCGTCCCAGGGCGGCGTGGGTGTGGGCGCTTGGGGCGGACGGCCCAGCACGTCCAGGATCTCGAAGAGATAGGAGAGGGCCAGGGCCATGGCCGCGATCTCGGCCAGGACCAGGACCACCGAGCCCCCCAGCAGCGGCCCCAGCAGGCGGGGGGAGATCGACTGGGCCACCGTCTGCTGGGCGGAGTAGGCGACGTAGCAGGCGGCCGCCAGCCCCGCCAGGAAGAGGAGCTGGACCGCGGTCCAGCTCCAGCCCCTGAGGGCCAGCCGCAGGGGCAAGACCAGGAGGAGGATCACCACCCCAGCCGCGGCCACCAGCACTAGGTCGTGGGTGATCCAGTAGGTGAGCCAGCCAGCTCCCGCCAGTGCCACCGCGCCGGTGGGGAGGCCAAGCCAGACGCGGGCCCGCGCCAGCGGCGGGAAGAGCACCAGGAAGGTAAGGGCAGCCGAGGCGCAGGCCAGATAGACGAGGACCCAGAGCAGCATCAGCCGGGCCCCGCCGGGGTGGAGTCACCCGGGCTTCCCCCTGGCAAACCTGACAACCGAACGGGAATGACTTGCGCCCCTCCCGAGTCGTCAGCCGCGGGGGCCACGGGGTGCGCTGGGCGCGGCGAGGAGGCGAAGGACTCGGATCACGATCCAGGTGACGATGGTGTAGACCACGATCGCCACCAGCGCCTGCCAGTACGTGGTGTGGGCCGCGTGCGGCACGGGGTGGCCGATGAAGACCCCCGTGAAGGGGCTGGCGAGGCGGTCGCCGACCCCGGTCACCACCTGGACGAACGTGCTTCCCCGCGCATCGACCGCCTTGAGCAGGAAGTCCAGCGCCAGGAAGGCGTCGACCACCACCAGGCAGAGCCAGATCAGCTCCCCCAGCCGGAAGCGGTTGGTGCCACCGCTGGGCGAGGCTCGCCGGCTGACGTGGGGAGCCGCCGGCGCCGGGGACGGCGCTGCAGCGCCAGGCTGCGGCGTCTGCGTCGCAGTCAGCGGGACCCCCGTCCCGACCGGTGCGGGTGCATCTTCGGCCGCGGTTGCATCCGCGTCCTCACTTCCCAGATCGTCCTCGGGCTGGAACTGCTTCCAGCCCATCTGCTTGCTCATCGCTGTCCTCTCCGGGCGCACCGGCCTCAGTGCGCCGGTTACAGACCAGCGCCGACCAGCCCTCCGTCCAGGTGCCCAGGCCGGCCCGCTCTAGGGAAACAACGGCAGCCCCGGACGGTGGTTTCGCCGTGGCGTCACTTGGCCGTCCCGACCACGCCCAGGCGCGGTGGCGCGCCCTAGTCTCGGGGGGAGGGGCTGCGACTACCTTGCCGGTAAGGCCCTCGTCCGAAGAGCAGCACGAACTTGCCGTCGAGGTCCGCCTCGGCCACACCCGCCCAGGCAACCGTACCCCGCGCCGTCTCCTAGATGTCCCGAGCTAGTAGACTCAGCGTGGGGTCAGCCGATGGAAGGCAGCGCCTACCCCCCGACCGGACATTTCGACTTCAGGCCAAGGTTTTGGGATCGTGACTCGACCCGGTCGCGCCATATCCATCGCATTCGCACGCCTTTTCTCGGCTCTGGCCGTAGCCATCCTGTTGTCCATCGGGCTCGGTGGCGGGGCTACCCTCGGCTTGGCCCATGCCGCGGGCCGAGGTCCTCAAGGCCTACACGTGCGCGGCAACCACCTGGTTAACAGCGACGGTCACACCGTGGTACTGCACGGTGTAAACATGAGTGGGACGGAGTACGCGTGTGTGGCGGATAAGCCGTCCAATCCCTTCGGGGGTCAACCAGAGGACAGTCCTCGCACGATCTCCGCCATGCAGTCGTGGGGCGTGGATGCAGTGCGCATACCTTTGAACGAGGACTGCTGGCTTGGGATCAACGGAGTCACGATCGGTGGCAATGCCTACCGCCACGTGATAGAGGCGCTGGTCAGCCGGCTCGCGGCGGCAGGCTTCTATTACATTGAGCGGTAATTAGCTTGACTTTTGGAGGTGGAGGTAGGATCGTGGGGGCATGCCTCATGCACCCGCTCCGGCCCTGCTGCTAACTGCCGATCAACGCTCACGTCTTGAACTGTGGTCCCGGAGTCGGACCCTGCCCCAGAGGGAGGTGCAGCGAGCCCGGGTGATCCTGCTGGCGGCCGAGGGGAGGCCCAACACCGAGATCGGCCGCCAGGTGGGCTGCTCCAAGCCGACGGTGCTGCTCTGGCGGGCACGGTTCTGCCGGGGCGGCCTGGCGGGCTTGGAGGATGCGCCTGGGCGAGGCCGTCCGGCGGTCTTGGGCAAGGAGCTGAGCCAGCGGGTGCTGAGCACGACCATGAGCCCACCACCCAAGGGCCACAGCCACTGGAGCAGCCGTCAGGTGGCCGAGGTCTTGGGGGTGAGTGCGACCACGGTGCGGACGATCTGGCGCCAGCACCGGCTCCAGCCCCACCGCTCTCGCACTTTCAAGTTCAGCCAGGACCCTGATCTGGCGAGCAAGGTGACTGATGTGGTTGGCCTGTACCTGCATCCCCCCGAAAAGGCGGTGGTGCTTTCGGTGGACGAGAAGAGCCAGATCCAGGCCCTGGACCGCACCCAGCCGCTGTTGCCCATGCGGCCTGGGCAGGTGGAGCGGCGCACTCACGACTACGTGCGCCACGGCACCACCACGCTGTTCGCCGCCCTGGACGTGGCCACCGGGGAGGTGACAGGGCGCTGCTATGCCCACCACCGCCACCAGGAGTTCCTGCGGTTCCTACGGCTGGTGGCACGCAGCTATCCGCGAGGCCAAATACATCTGGTGCTCGACAACTACGCCACCCACAAGCACCCCGAGGTGCAGCTATGGCTCCTCCGGCATCCCCGGTTCCACCTCCACTTCACACCGACCAGTGCCAGCTGGATGAACCAGGTGGAGTGCTGGTTCTCCATCCTGCACCGGCAGGCCATCCGGCGCGGCGTCTTCCAGAGCCTGGCTGCGTTGCGCCTGGCCATCCAGCGCTTCCTCGACGCCTGGAACGACCAGAAACACCCCTTTGCCTGGGTCAAGACTCCCGACCAGATCCTGGCCAGGGCCAACCGGCAAGCTATTTCAGGCTCGCTGCACTAG
>JBOHUL010000073.1:0-2516 GCA_050734425.1 Candidatus Dormibacteria bacterium | reverse complement strand
GGTCGGCGTCGGCGGTGTCGCTCGGCCTGCTGGCCGCAGCTTGGAGGTTTACAAGGGTCCTTCTCTCCGAAGTGACGAACCCGGTGAGGCGTTCGTGACGCGGTCGTACTCGGGCCGTGACTGGGGGAGCGGGGCAGCCGACCTAAGCTCGCTTCGTGTTCGTCCCGCTGAGCCATCTCCGGCGGGGCGCCGAAGCCCCACCTAGCATGAACAGCTCACAAGATCTGTAGACACCTGTGCCCATGAGGGGGTAGTCAGGGAAAGAGAAGGCGGCCCATCCTTTGGGTGTTCAAAGCTCAAGGGAGGGGGCCGCCGTGACCAATGATGACCTGATCTTCCGCCACCGTGTGCGGCTGTTCGCCAGGGCGGGCGAGGTAGGGGTGGCGAGGGCCTGCCGGGATCTGGGGTACCACCGCTCCTGGTACTACCGCTGGAAGCCGTTGGTGGAGCGGCACGGGCTGGGGATCCTGATGCCCAGGGAGCGGCGCCGGCCTAGGATGCCCAACCAGCTGGCGCCCTGGCTGGAGGAGCGGGTGCTGGCGATGGCGCTGGGGAGTCCGGGCCTGGGGCCGCGGCGACTTTCGGCCCAGCTCCAGAGGCCGATGTGGGGCGGCCACGTGATCTCGCCGAGCGGGGTGTTCAAGGTGCTCCGGCGGCACGGGATCGGGACCCGGCAAAGGCGGCTCAGCCTAGTCGCCGGATACGCCTCGCCGCCAGAGCCCGAAGCCCCGCCGGAGCAACCGGAGCAGCACTTGGAGGTGCATAGCCGGGTGACCTGGTACAGCTGGACTGCTTCCACATTGGCCGGCTGAGCGGGACCAAGGGCAAAGTCTGGCAGTACACCGCGATTGACGCCTACAGCGCCTACACCTGGGCCGGCGTCCAGGTGACCCCGCTCAACCCCAGTGCCCGCTACACCTCACTCCTGGTGCGCCGGGTGGCCCAGGCACTGGCCCAGGCCGCCTGGCGGCTGAAGGCGGTCTCCACCGACAACGGGAAGCTCCTATGTCAAGCGGCACCAGTAGCCCGGAGATCAGGGTCGTGGTGCTCGTGTGAATCCAGCAGCAGGCGTCGGTAGACCTCATCCGAGAGGTGGCGCTTCAGCGCCCGCAGGGCCTCCGGCTTGGTGCGTCCCTCAGCCAGGCGACGTTTCAGATAGGGGTAGCCGGGCCCGTCGCGACGGATCTGGGTCAGCGCAATGCGGTAGAGGGCGGCGTTGATCTGGCGGGTACCGCCGCGGTTGAGCCGGAAGCGGGTCTTGTTGCTAGACCAGACCGGGATGGGTGCAGTGCAGTTGTAGGCGGCAAACGCGGCCCGAGACCGGAAACGCCCGATCCCCGCAACCTCGCTGATGAGCTTGGCAGCGGTGAGTGGCCCGCAGCCGCGGAGAGCCAGCAGGTGGGGAGCCAGAGTGACAATGCGGTCGTTGACCTCTTGATCGAGCCTCTCGATCCTCGCCGACAGGTGGAGAATCGTCTCGAGCAACTTCCGAGCAATATCCGCCAGCAACCCTGGGTGGCGCCTGAGCGCCGCTGCCATCGTCCTCCGTTGACACACCGACCGGAAAGATCTTGCAGGGAACCTGAGCACGGGCTCCAACTCGTGCAGATCCCAGAGCAGACGGTTCTCCATCCGCGTCCTTTCGCCCACCAGGTCGTCCCGGTAGTCCATCAAGAGGCGCACGTCTCGGTCCGGCCCATCTAGCGTGGCCAACGGCAGTGACGGCTCTCGCAGCGCCGCCCGAGCCACCGCCGCTGCATCTATGGGATCAGACTTGCCTCGCTTCCGGCCGCTGCGGCGTAAGCCGGCCATGAGTCGGGTGGGTACCCGCACCACCCGCTCCCCCGAGGTCACCACGTCGACCTCCCGCCGCCGCGAGAGGTGGCGGCAATCTTCGACGGCGAACTTTCGCTCCGGCCACTGGCTAGCCCACTTGCCCAGCTCGAGGTGCCCGGCGGAAGTAGCATCGACCGTCTTCGTCGCCAGTTCACCTCCATTTCCATCCACCGCCACGGCGGTGTGGGTGAACTTGTGCGCATCCACTCCCAGTGTCACCATAGCCTCGTCTCCTCCTCTACCGGTGGAGTACAAGGACCGGTCGGCGAACATCACTGAGTCGAGCTACCCAGGCTCCTATCAAGTCACGCCGGCCGGTCCAGCGATGTCCAGGAGCAGGCAGTTCCCGTTTAGGCCATTCCCAGATGAAGGCACCGAGTTAGTGAGCCTGCCCCTGGACCAGACCGGAGTCTGACACTCACTCCGAGTTCCGCTCCCAGGAGTTCCGCCAGGCGGTGGCCCAGACGGGAGCCCAGCTCCGCTTCATCCACGCCGGCCGGCCCCAGAGCAACGGCTGCGTGGAGCGGGTCCAGCGGACCGTCCTCGAGGAGTACTGGCGACCCACCTTCGCCAGGTCCCTGGTGCCCAAGTACACCGCGCTCCGGCGTGATCTGATCCAGTACCTGCGCTTCTACAACTTCGACCGGGCCCACACCGGACGCCACACCGCGGGCCACACC
>JBOHUL010000072.1:0-9030 GCA_050734425.1 Candidatus Dormibacteria bacterium | reverse complement strand
CGTAACTGGCAACGACGTCCTCCTGGTCACGTCCTCCCCCATCCCGGACCAGACCAGCGGGAGCTTCAAGGAGAACACCGGCGACGGCGAGGAGCCGATCGGTGACGGCAGCGGCGAGTGCACCCTGGCCTACACCTACGAGAGTTGCAACAACGCCAGCGGCACGGCCCCAGGCCCCCACTGCAGCAAAAACGACCCGGCACCCGCCAATCCGCCAATATCGGACGGCGCCGGCACCAACTGCAATGCCGTGACCGGCGAGGAGAACTCCACCTCCGACCAGGGGCTCAACTACTCCCTGGAGATCGGCGGCCAGGGCACCGTCACCCTGACCGCCTCCACCGGGACAGGCTTCCCTTGGACCGACTTCGTGACCTGGCAGCTGACTCCGGGCTCAAGCAATCCCACCGCTGTGCCCGCCAACGTCGGGCTTGATGGCGAGCCCTCGGATAGCGCCGACATCAATCTCACCGGGATCCTCTACGACAACAGCGACCAGGTGGGACAGGACCTGAGCCATCCCCAGTACTGGGACGGCAACGCGGGCATCCCCTTCCTCCCCGGCGGCATGCTCCTGACGGGCTACGGCGTAGCCGGCGGCACCGACGGCACCGGCTTCAGCTGCGGCACTTCGGGCGACGCCACGACCCCACCCGCACGCACCCCAGGATGCGACGTTGACATCAACGGGCTGGCGGCGGTGGACGAGTTCCAGACCGAGGGCTACAGCACCTTCAACATCACCGGCAGCACCTATGAGCTCCCCGGAATCCAGGGGACCGGTGCCATCCTGACCCAGTAGCCGTGCACCGCAAGTCGCGCGGTCAGAGCATCGTCGAGTTCTCGCTGGTCGCGCCCATCTTCTTCGCGCTGCTGTTCGGGATCATCGCCTGCGGGGTGCTCTTCTTCCAGAACTCGGCCGTGTCAGACGGCGCCCAGGGTGGCGCCCGCGAGGCCCTGGTGGAGACTCCTCTGGTCCAAAAACCAGCCTCTGGGCCGTATGCCGGACTGAACTGTGAGTCCGGGTCGCCCCGTTCCATCACCGCAGCCACCCAGCAGGCGGCCAACATCCTCGCCCTGGACCCCAACCCGCTCTGCAACCTGGCCACGCCCAATCCGGCCTGCAACTTCACTGTCGGCCAGGAGCCAAACGCGCTGTCGCAGACCCCGGTCCCCGGCGACGCTACGGTCTGTCTGCTGGTGACCAGCGGATCCCTTAGCAGCTGGACGACGATCAAGATCTCCGTGGTCTACGACGCCCACCCCCTGGAGCCGCTGTTGGGCAACGAGATCACCCTGCGCTCGGCCAGCATCGTCAACGTCCAGGACACCAGCAGCTGAGCTCGACCGGGGGCCATGAGGCCTGGCCGCGCACCCTGGACGAGCCCTAGGCCAGCGCCAGGTCACCGCCCCGTGGTAGACCGATCCCGATGCAGATCGGGGTGGTCTTTCCCCAGACCGAGATCGAGTACGGCCAGGGGGCGGTAGCGACCTACGCCCGCGAGGTGGAGGCGATGGGATTCAGCCACCTCCTCGTCTATGACCACGTGCTCGGGGCGGACCCGGCCCAGCACCCAAATTGGCAGGGCCCTTACGACGTCCGCTCCACCTTCCACGAGCCGCTGGTGCTCTTCGGCCATCTCAGCGCCGTCACCACCGCTTTGGAGCTGGTCACCGGCGTCCTGATCCTGCCCCAGCGCCAGACGGTCCTCGTCGCCAAGCAGGCGGCCGAGGTCGACATCCTGAGTCGGGGCCGGCTTCGCCTGGGGGTGGGCCTGGGCTGGAACGAGGTCGAATACCGGGCCCTGGGCCAGGACTTCGAAACCCGGGGGCGGCGGGTGAGCGACCAGGTCCGGCTCCTGCGCCGGCTCTGGACCGAGCCCAGCCTGAGCCACGCTGGGCCGACCGAGCAGGTCCTGGGCGCGGGGCTGGCGCCGCTACCGCTGCAGCGACCGATCCCGATCTGGTTCGGCGCCGCCAGCGAGATGGCGCTGCGCCGGGCCGGGCGGCTCGGGGACGGCTGGTTCCCCCAGGCCCAGCCGGGGCCGGCTCTTGAGCGCGCCAAGGGGTGGGTCGGGGCGGGGGCGCTAGCGGCCGGTAGCGACCGGAAGGAGATGGGGATGGAGGGCCGGCTTGGCGTCGGGTCTGAGACGGGTCCGAAGCTCCAGGAGCTGAGCGCCGGTTGGGAGGCGGCCGGAGCCAGCCATCTGGCCATCAACACCATGGGCCGGGGGCTCTCCCTGGTGGCAGAGCATCTGGCGGTGCTGGAACGGGTCGCCGCCGCGCTGGAGCTCAGGCCCGGCCCGGCGACCGGCGGCTAGCGGGCGAGGCCAGCAGGCTGCCTGAACTGCCCGAGGTGGAGGCACTGGCCCGCGCCCTGGATGCGAGCTGCCACGGGAGGACGGTCACCCGGATCGAGCTCGCCTCCTTCTCGGCCCTGAAGACGGTCCGCCCCCGGCTGGAGGACCTCCGGGGGAGGCGCGTACTGACCTGCGGCCGCCGCGGCAAGTTCCTGCTCTTGGAGCTGGAGCCGGACTGGCTGGTGCTGCACCTGGCCCGGGCGGGCTGGGTTCACTGGCGCGAGCCCCTGCCCAGCGCCCGACTGCGCCCCGGTCGCAATCCGACCGCGCTGCGGCTGGGGCTGCGGCCCGAGGAGGCCGGCGGGCCAGCGGTCGGCTTCGACGTGACCGAAGCCGGCACCGAGAGCCGCCTCGCCCTCTGGGCCGTCAGCGACCCCGACGCCATCCCCCAGCTCCGGGAACTGGGGCCAGAGCCGCTCTCCCTAAGCTTTGACCTGGCTTACCTGGGGCGAACCCTGACCCGCGCCGGTGGCACCGTCAAGCGTGCGCTCACCGACCAGCGCCTGGTGGCCGGTATCGGCAAGGCCTACTCGGACGAGATCTTGCACCGGGCGCGGCTCTCGCCCTTCCGCCCCGCCCGGAGGCTCCATCCTGAGGAGGTGGCCGCCTTGCATCAGGCCATCACCGCGGTCCTCGGCGCCGCCGTGGCCCAGGCGGTCGCCCTGACCCCGGAGCAGCTGAAGCGGTCGAAACACCAGGCGATGGCGGTGCACGGCCGAACCGGCCAGCCCTGCCCCGTCTGCGGCGACACCGTCCGGGAGGTGGCCTACGCCACCCGCACTTTTCAGTACTGTCACCTGCCAGACTCGGGGCCGCCCCCTCGCCGACCGACGCCTGTCCAGGCTGCTCAAGTAGCCCCGCCGGGCCCGCCCTCAGCCGCCGTCGCGGCCCGTTCCCGGGGAGCCGGGGGGCCCGAGCCAGAGCTGGCGCTCGAAGTCGACTTTGAGCACCACGGTGGTCCGGGTGGAGCGAACACCGGGCAACTCCTTGATCCAGTCCACCAGCGCGAGGAGGGACTCAGTGTCGGCGGCCCTGACCTTGAGCAGGGAGGAGAGGTCACCGGCGATGCTGTGACACTCGTCCACCTCGGGCCGCTGCCGCAGCCGGGCCGCCAGCGAACCCCCCGTGACGTCGGCCTCCACCCCGACGAAGGCGGTCACCGGCCTGCCCACGGCCCGGGGATCCAGCTCCAGGGTCCAGCCCCGGATGACGCCCTCCCGCTGCAACCGCCGGATCCGCTCATGGACCGCTGAGGGAGACAGACCGGCCGCCTGGCCCAGGCGCGCCAGGGTGGTGCGAGCGTCGGTCTGCAGGGCCCGCAAGATCGCCGAATCGCTTTCGTCCAGATAGCCGTGACCGGCCACAATTCCGAAAATTTTATTGGCAGTTTGATTAGTTTGTCAAGGGCGGTCACCATCCTAGCCATGTGGCGCCAATTCCTTCACACAAAGCACTTCAGCCCTGGGAGAATGCTGCGGCTGCGGCCGGCGCAGTACGCCATCTCCGGTCTGCTGCTGGCGACGCTCGCCTGGGGACTGAGCTTGGTCGTCACCAGGGGCGCCGTCGAAAGCTATCCCCTGGTAGGGTTCCTCTTCCTCCGCTTCGCGGTCGGCGCACTGGCCCTGGGTGGGGTCGCACTCTGCTCCGCCCGAGCGCGGCGCACCTGGCGCTCGGTTCCCAAGGCCCGGCTCCTGATGCTGGGCCTGATCTTGGCCTTTGCCTATCTGGCCCAGACCGTGGGGCTCTACCTGGGAGCCTCGCCGGGGGTCGCCGCCGCCCTGACCAGCCTGGTCGTGGTCATGACCCCGCTGATCGAGTGGGCCCTTCAGCGCCGGACCCCGGGGCTGGGAATCTGGTTCGGAGCGTTCATGGCGCTCGGCGGGTCGCTCCTGGTCTGCCTGGCGGTCCCGGCCCAAATCCAGGGGGCTCGGTCGCATGAGTTATTGGGGCTGCTTCTTGAGGTCGGATCTGCCGCCGGCTTCTCGGTCCAGGTGGTCCTGGTCGGCCGGCTGGGCAACCGGGTCCCGCCAGTCCTGCTGGGGGCGTGGCAGCTCCTGGCCCTGGCCCTGGTCCTGGGACTGGCCCTGCCCTTCAGCGGCGGGCTGCCGGCCCCGACGCCCCAGGTCGCCCTGGCCGTGGTCTTCTGTGGTCTCGCGGCCTCGGCCTTCGCCTTCGCGGTCCAGGCCGCGGCCCAGCGCCGGATCTCCAGCTCGATGGCGGCCCTGATCATGGCCGTCGAGCCTGGCGTCGCGCTGGTCGCCGGAGCGGCCGCGGGAATGGAGGCCCTCACCCCCCTGGCCCTCTTGGGGGTGGCGGTGCTCTTCGGCGGCTCCTCAGTCGAGGCCTGGGGCAGCTTCCTGCGGCGCCTGTGGCGGCGCCTGGGGGCGGAGCCGCCCTGGCAGCGGGCCTAAGGCGGCCTCAAAAGCTATCGGGGAGCCGGACCCATCGGGTCGGCGTAGAGGGCGCCGGCCTCGGCCACGTGGAACGCCAGCTGGCGAAAGCTCCAGGCGGAATCAGGGCGGGCGTCGAGCTGCTCAGAGCTGAGCGCCCGAAGACGGAGCGCCCAGAGCAGCCCCAGCCGGAGGAGCCGGCTCCGGGCCTCGTCCAGGTCCTCGGCACTGAACGCGGTCAGGTCGGATGCGGAGGTTACCATCGAGCCGTGCCAGGCGTCGGGCTCCGACTCCAGCCCGGCCAGAC
This sequence comes from Candidatus Dormibacteria bacterium, assembly GCA_050734425.1. Taxonomy (GTDB): domain Bacteria; phylum Chloroflexota; class Dormibacteria; order Aeolococcales; family Bog-877; genus Bog-877. The sequence goes on along the minus strand of JBOHUL010000072.1, from coordinate 3,973 downwards.
GCATCTCCAGTTCGGCCAGGTGGTCCAGCATGTGGTCGGCCACCCGGCGTAGGGCCTTGTGGGGGGAGTAGAGCCGGGGCTCCGCCTCCCCCTCCACCGGGACCGCCCTGGGCCGGCCGTCCCAGTCGGGCCAGGTGGCGGCTACCTGGAGCACGTGCTCGACCATGGCGCTGACCACAAGGGCGAGGTCGCGTTGGTCGGTCTCGGGCTCCGGGTCGCTCACCGGCCCATGCACTCAGGTGGCGCCATCGCCCAGGTCCCTCCTGGCCTGCTGCCAGACCCGCAGCCCGGGTGCCTCCCAGCGTCGCAATCGGGCTCAGGCCCCGGCGACGACGGCGAAGTTGGGGGCGACCCCGAGGGCCCGCTCCGGCCAGGGCAGGCTGCGCTGGGCGGCCCAGTCCACGGTGGAGAGGCGGTGCAGGCGGGGATTGGGCCAGCCGCTCCTGGCCACCAAGCGCAGCAGCGTCTCAGGGCCGGTGCCGGCACCAAGCGGCAGCGCAGCCGCGAGCTCGGGGTCGTAGCTGCCGTGGTGGGCGTGGGGGGTCCCGCGCGCCTGGGCCAGGGCGCTCAGCGCCAGGTGCCGTAGCCGGTCGATGGGACTGCTGGCATCTCCCCAGAGGTTCTCAACCAAAACCAGGCGGCCGTTGGGGGCGGCCTCCCGCCAAGAGCGCAGGGCGGTGACGGGATCGAGCAGGGTCCAGAGCAGGTGCCTAGAGATGACGGCGTCAAAGGGCCCGTGGGGCACCGCCTGGGCCTCGGCCTCGACCAAGTCCAAGTGCAGTCCCACCCTCTCGGCCTTGCCCCGGAGTACCTCCAGCATCTGGGGCGACAGGTCCAGCGCCGTGACCCGGTGACCGACTTCCGCCGCGATCAGGCTCAAGAACCCGGTTCCAGCGCCGACGTCGAGGACCGTGCATGGCGGCGGCGGAAGCAGCCCGGCCAGGGAGGCCCGCAGCGCAGCCAGCACCGCGGGCGCCACCGGATGGTGGCGGAGGTCGTGGTCATAGGTGGCCGCGTCCTCGTCCCAGAACTCCCGCACCTGCTCGATCGCCCCCACGACCCCAATTTTGCGGCAGGGAGTCACCCTCGTGAGGTCCCTGCGGCTGGTGGACTCGAAGGCGGGTCAGCCCTGGAGCAGCCGGCGGCACTCCAGCGCCATCTGCAGCTCCTCGCGGCTGGCCAGCACCAGGACCGCCACCGGGTGGGAGCCGTCGCCGACGTTGCGGTCGCCCTCTCCCCCACGGTTGAGCTCGCTGTCGATGCCGACCCCGAGGAAGCCCAGCCCCTGGCAGCAGGTTTCCCTGATCCACCACGAGTTCTCCCCCACGCCACCCGAGAAGACGAGCCCGTCGAGACCACCCAGCGCCGCCGCCATCGCGGCCACCAGCTGGCGGAGCCGATGCAGGTACACGCCCAGCGCCAGAGTGGCCTCCGCGTCGCCCTGCTCCCGCCGCGCCAGGAGTTGGCGCATCTCGCCCTCCTGGGCCAGTCCCTTTAGCCCCGAACGCCGCTCGAGCCCGTCATCCAGGGTCCTGCGGTCGATTCCCTCCTGACGGCTGAGCCAGAGGACGAGCCCGGGGTCGAGACTGCCGGGACGAGTCGCCATCACCATGCCCTCCATGGGGGTGAATCCCATGGTGGTGTCAACCGAGAGGCCCCCTCTCTGGGCGCAGAGCGAGGCCCCGGAGCCCAGGTGGCAGGTGACGAGGCGCAGCTCCTCTCCGGACACGCCGAGGATCTCCAGGGCACGCCGACCCAGGTAGGCGTGGCTCAGGCCGTGGAACCCGTAGCGGCGTAGAGAGAATGCCCTGCGCCACTCGAGGGGCAGGGGCAGGGTGGCCGACTCCGCCGGCAGGGCATCGTGGAAGGCGGTGTCGAAGCAGGCCACCTGGGGCAGGTCCGGCAGGGCCTGGCGCGTAGCCCGCACCACCTCCAGGGCCGGGGCCTGATGCAGCGGTGCCCGGTCGGCGAACTGGCGCAGGCGAGTTTCGACCGTGGCGTCGAGCAGCACCGCCCGCTTGAACTCGCCGCCGCCGTGGACCACCCGGTGCACCACCGCCTCCAGGGCGCCCAGCCCCACCAGCGCGCGCTTCAGCTCTGCCTCGAACCCCTCAGACCCCGGACCGGACAGATCGCGGGCGTGCACGACGCGGTCGCCATCGGCGACGACCCGCAGCTTGAGGCTGCTGGAGCCGGCGTTGAGCGTGAGCAGCCTCATCCGCCCAGGGTCCGACCCCAGCACCAATCGCGGATCTCCGCCGGATCCTCACCGAACTCCCTGGTGTGGCGGCGGCAGCGCTGGCGCCAGTCCTCCATCTCCTGCCGCAGGGCACCGAGGCGGGACGCCAGCCCCGGCACCCGGTCGATGACGTCGATCACCAGGCGGAACCGGTCCAAGTCGTTGAGCATGACCATGTCAAAGGCGGTGGTAGTGGTCCCCTCCTCGCGATAGCCGCGGACGTGGAAGTTGTCGTGATTGCGACGCCGGTAGGTGAGCCGGTGGATCAGAGAGGGGTAGCCGTGGTAGGCGAAGATCACCGGCCGGTCCTCGGTGAAGAGGGCGTCGAACTCGGCGTCGGGGAGCCCGTGAGAGTGCTCATCCGGCGGCTCCAGGCGCATCAGGTCGACGACGTTGACCACGCGCACCTTGAGGTGGGGCAGGCGGGAGCGGAGCAGATCGGCGGCGGCCAATGTCTCCAGGGTCGGGACGTCGCCACAGCAGGCCAGAACCACGTCGGGCTGCAGGCTCAGGTCGGAGCTGGCGAAGGGCCAGATTCCCGCCCCCCGGCGGCAGTGGTCCAGAGCATCGTCTGGCGAGAGCCAGTCCAGCGTGGGCTGCTTGCCGGCGACGATGACGTTGACGGAATCGCGGCTGCGCAGGCAGTCGTCGGTCACCGACAGGAGGCAGTTGGCGTCGGGGGGCAGGTAGACGCGGATGACCGCCGCCTTCTTGTTGACTACATGGTCGATGAACCCCGGGTCCTGGTGGGAGAAGCCGTTGTGGTCCTGCTGCCAGACGTGGGAGCTGAGCAGGTAGTTGAGCGATGCCAGCGGCTGGCGCCAGCTGAGGGAGCGGCTCACCTTGAGCCACTTGGCGTGCTGGTTGAACATGGCGTCGACGATGTGGACGAAGGCTTCGTAGCAGTTGAAGAGGCCGTGGCGCCCCGTGAGGAGGTAGCCCTCGAGCCATCCCTGGCACAGGTGCTCGCTCAGGACCTCCATGACCCGGCCCCCCGGCGCCAGGTGTTCGTCGCCCTCGCGCTGCTTCAGCAGCCAAGCGCGGTCGGTTGCCTCGAAGACCGCCCCAAGTCGATTGGATTCAGTCTCGTCCGGGCCCATCAAGCGGAAGTTGTCGGGATTGCGGGAGATGACCTCCGCCAGATACCGGCCCAGGACCTTTGTCGGCTGGCTGCGCTCCTGGCCCGGTTCGGCCACCGCTTTGCCGAAGTCCCGCCATCCGGGCAGGTCGAGCGGCCGCAGGAGGGCGCCGCCGTTGGCGTGCGGGTTGGCGCTCATCCGCAGCTCGCCCGCGGGGGCCAGCCGGCGTAGGTCCGCGCGCAGGCGGCCCGCCTCATCGAAGAGCTCCTCCGGGTGGTAGCTGCGGAGCCAGCTCGCCAGCTCCTGCAGGTGTTGGGGGTTGCCCCGGACGTCGCCGATGGGCACCTGGTGCGCCCGGAAGGTCCCTTCCACCGGGAGGCCGTCGACTTCCTCGGGGCCCGTCCACCCCTTGGGGGTACGTAGAACCAAGGCCGGCCACCTGGGCAGCTGGGGCTGCCCGCCGCGACGGGCCTCCACCTGGATCCGAGCGATGGTCTCGAAGATGCCGTCCAGCGCTCCCGCCAGCTGCCGATGCACGGCATGGGGTTCGTCGCCGCCCACAACCACGGGGCTGTAACCCCAGCCCCAGAGCAGGTGCTCCAGCTCCTCCTCGTCTATGCGGGCCAGGACCGTGGGGTTGGCGATCTTGTAGCCG
>JBOHUL010000071.1:0-1567 GCA_050734425.1 Candidatus Dormibacteria bacterium | reverse complement strand
CGGCTACAAGATCGCCAACCCCACGGTCCTGGCCCGCATAGACGAGGAGGAGCTGGAGCACCTGCTCTGGGGCTGGGGTTACAGCCCCGTGGTTGTGGGCGGCGACGAACCCCATGCCGTGCATCGGGAGCTGGCGGGAGCGCTGGACGGCATCTTCGAGACCATCGCTCGGATCCAGGCGGAGGCCCGTCGGGGCGGGCAGCCCCAGCTGCCCAGGTGGCCGGCCTTGGTCCTACGTACCCCCAAGGGGTGGACGGGCCCCAAAGAAGTCGACGGCCTCCCGGTGGAAGGGACCTTCCGGGCGCACCAGGTGCCCATCGGAGACGTCCGCGGCAACCCCCAACACCTGCAGGAGCTGGAGAGCTGGCTTCGCAGCTACCGCCCGGAGGAGCTCTTCGATGAGGCGGGCCGCCTGCGAGCGGACCTACGCCGGCTGGCCCCCGCGGGCGAGTTGCGCATGAGCGCCAACCCGCACGCCAACGGCGGCGCCCTCCTGCGGCCGCTCGACCTGCCCGGATGGCAGGACTTCGGCAAAGCGGTGGCCGAACCGGGCCAGGAGCGCAGCCAGCCTACAAAGGTCCTGGGCAGGTATCTGGCGGAGGTCATCTCCCGCAATCCCGACAACTTCCGCTTGATGGGCCCGGACGAGACCGAATCCAACCGACTGGGGGCGGTCTTCGAGGCAACTGACCGCGCTTGGCTGCTGCCGCGGCGCGAGGGTGACGAACACCTGGCGCCACAGGGCCAGGTCATGGAGGTCCTGAGCGAGCACCTGTGCCAGGGATGGCTGGAGGGCTATCTCCTCACGGGGCGCCACGGCCTGTTCAACTGCTACGAAGCCTTCGTCCACATCGTCGACGCCATGTTCAACCAGCACGCCAAGTGGCTCAAGGTGAGCCGCTCCCTCAGCTGGCGCCAGCCGCTGGCATCGCTCAACTATCTGCTCAGCTCCCACGTCTGGCAGCAGGACCACAACGGTTTCTCCCACCAGGACCCAGGGTTCATCGACCACGTCGTAAACAAGAAGGCGGCGGTGATCCGGGTCTACCTGCCCCCCGACTCCAACTGCCTCCTGTCGGTGACCGACGACTGCCTGCGCAGCCGCGACTTGGTCAACGTCATAGTCGCCGGCAAGCAGCCCACTCTGGACTGGCTCTCGCCGGACGATGCCCTGGACCACTGCCGCCGGGGAGCGGGGATCTGGCCCTTCGCCAGCTCCGACCTGGGCCAGCAGCCGGACGTGGTTCTGGCGTGCTGTGGCGACGTCCCCACCCTGGAGACCCTGGCCGCCGCCGACCTGCTCCGCTCCCGCCTGCCTCACCTCAAGGTGCGCGTGGTCAACGTCGTCGACCTGATGCGCCTGGAGCCCCCGGATGAGCACTCCCACGGGCTTCCCGACGCCGAGTTCGACGCCCTCTTCACCGAGGACCGGCCGGTGATCTTCGCCTACCACGGCTACCCCTCCCTGATCCACCGGCTCACCTACCGGCGTCGCAATCACGACAACTTCCATGTCCGCGGCTCTTGCGAGGAGGGGACCACCACCACCCCCTTTGACATGGTCATG
>JBOHUL010000070.1:0-24814 GCA_050734425.1 Candidatus Dormibacteria bacterium | reverse complement strand
TCATGGAAGCAACCGCCGAGACTGCGATGACCGGACACCTGACGACACTGGCCCGGGCGATCTACTGCGAGATCTCGGGCGAACCTGAGAGCAGCGCGCCGCCCACCGACCGCACCTCGGGGCCCTGGCTCGCCGCCGTGGTCGCCGCCGGCCTGCTGATGGTCGCCGACGCCAACGCCAACCGGGAGGACTCGGGGGCCGGCAACAGCCGCTGGATCCGCAACCCCTCGGCCTGAGGCAGCGACGAGGGGGGGGCCTCGCCGGGCGGGGCGGTGGCAACAAATTCGGTGATCCAACGGGAGGGCAGTTGATGAGCGCTGATTTCGTGCTCCAGATCGAGTCCATCCGCGATCAGGCCCGCCACCACATCGAGGATGGTCCGATCACCGACTCCTATGGCGCGGATCGCGACCGCGTGGTCAAGGTGCTGAACGAGGTCCTGGCGACGGAGATCGTCTGCGTCCTGCGCTACATGCGCCACTACTACGCTGCCGACGGGATCGATGGCGAGGCGGTCAAGGCCGAGTTCTTAGAGCACGCCAACGAGGAGCGGGACCATGCCGACCGGGCGGCCAAGCGGATCGTCCAGCTTGGGGGGGAGCCGGATCTCAACCCGGCGGTTCTGGCCAAGCGCAGCCATACCGAGTACGCCGAGGGCACGACTTTGGCCGACATGATCCAGGAGGACTTGGTGGCCGAGCGGATCGCAATCGCCAGCTATCAGGAGATAGTCCGCTGGCTCGGAGATGGGGACCCGACTACGCGCCGGGTCATGGAGGGGCTCCTCGCCGACGAGGAGGAGCATGCCGACGATCTGCGGGACCTCCTGGCCCGCGTCCCCGGGAAATAGGCGCCGTCCCCCAAGCCTGATCGCTCAGAGGAAGAGTTCGGCCGCCTGACGCAACTGGGCCACCGGTCCTCCCACCAGCAGCAGCGTCGGCAACGAGCCACGCCAGAGAGCCACCTCCTCGCGCACCTTGGCCATCGGGCCCACCAGCGCCACCTGCTCGACCATGCGCGTTGAGACGGCGCGCACCGCTCCCTCGCGGTCGCCGGCCAGGTAGCGCTCGCGCACCCTGGTCGCATCCCCCTCCAGGCCCATGCGGCAGAAGAGGTCGAAGTAGAAGTTGTGGCGCGCCGAGCCCATGCCGCCGACGTAGAGGGCGAGCATCGGCCGGAACTGGTCCGCGGCCCGCTCCAGGTCAGAGTCGATCCTGAGAAAGAGGCTGGCGGCCACCTCGAACCCGCTCCGGTCGGAGAGCGATGGATCCCTGTGGCTGAAGCCCTCCTCCAGGGCCTCGGCCTGCCAGCGGCACGCCCCGGGGGCGAAGAACCCGGCCAGCCAGCCGTCCGCGATCTCCGCCGCCAAAGCGGTGTTCTTGGGCCCCTGGGCCGCGAGCCAGATCGGCAGATCGGTCCGGAGCGGATGGACGGTGAGCGTGAGCGGCTTGCCCTCGCTGTGCGGCAGCGGCAGCTGGAAGCGCTGGCCGTGGAACTGCAATGGGCCCTGGCGCCGCAGCACCTGCCGCAGGATGGCGAAGTACTCCCGGGTGGTTGCGAGCTGGGGGCGATAGCGGCGACCGTGCCAGCCCTCGACCACCTGGGGCCCGGAGGCGCCAAGACCGAGCACCAGCCTGCCCCCGCTGAGGTGGTCCAGGGTGGCCGCCGCCATGGCAGTGGCCGCGGGGGTGCGGGCATGGATCTGGGCCGCGGCCGTACCCAGGCGCAGCCGGGAGGTGCTGCTGCCCAACCACGCCAGGGGAGTCAGGGCGTCGGATCCGTAGGCCTCCGAGGTGAAGACGGAGTCGAACCCTAGGCGCTCTGCCTCGGCGACTAGGCCGGCGGCGTCGGCGGGCGGCTCAGCGCCCCAGTAGCCGAGCCCCAGGCCCAGCCGGAGCGGAGGATGTCCAGTCGCAGTTGCGGCAACCAAGATCGCCAGGTTAGCGGGCGGGTATGCTCGCATTCCGTTGCCGCCCCCCAAGTCCACCCCTCCCACTTCCAACTGGGCGCCACCGGGTCGAGGAGCCAGGTGATCCAGACCTCCGGACGTGGTCTAGGAACGGCTCGTGAAACCGGGCCCAGGCCGGTCGAGGCGTGAATTCCGAGAGCCGGCATCCGCCCACCGAGGGGCGTCCCGACCGCGACCTTGAGCAGCGCGTGGCCCGCCAGGGGGCGCTCCCGGGCAACAGCTACGTGGTCGTCGTCCGCCACGAGGAGTTCCGCCGCAGCCGCGGCGGGCTGGTGGTGGCGACACCCCAGGCGGACGTGCCCCCCCGGGGGGCGGCCCGCCTGCAATACATCCTGAAGCGCGTGGCCCTCGGCCCCCCGCTTCCCAGCCAGGCCGCGGAGAAGGAGCGCCTGGGAATCTTTCGAGCGCTGCCGACACTCTCCTCCGATGCCCTCTCGTCAGTGGCCTACGGGCCGGAGGCGGGGCTGACGGTCCTGGCGGCGGCGGGCGTGGCGGCCCTGGTCTTCGAGCTGCCCATCGCCATCGCCATCGCCATCTTGATGATGCTGGTGGTCCTCTCCTATCGCCAGGTGGTGATCACGCGGCAGGCAGATGGCGGCTCCTATGCCGTGGCCCGTGACTACCTGGGGCGCTGGCCGGCGATGGTCGCCGCGGGAGCGCTGCTGGTGGACTACGTCCTGACCGTATCGGTGAGCCTGTCTGCTGGCTCCGACGCCCTGGCCTCGGCGTTCCCGGTCCTGGTGCCGCTCCGACTGCCCTTGACCCTGCTCCTCATCGCCGTCCTCTGTGCCGGGAACCTGAGGGGGGTGCGCGAGGCGGGGGCGCTCTTCTCCTCCCCCACCTACGCCTTCATCATCGCCATGCTGATCCTGATCGCGGTCGGCCTGGTGGTGGGGCTGACAGGCGGCGGCCATCACGCCTTTGGGCACTACCCGCCCGTCCCCAACGTGACCGAGGCCCTGACCCCCTTCCTCGTGCTGACCGCCTTCGCCTCGGGCTGCTCATCGATGACTGGGATCGAGGCCGTCTCCGACAGCGTCAGCAGCTTCCGCGACCCCCCGGGCGACAGGGCCGCCACCACCCTGCTGCTCCTGGGTGGGCTGCTGGTGCTGCTCTTCATCGGCGTCACCGTCTTGGATTTGCTCTTCGGGATTGAGCCCAAGCCCAACGGCAATCCCACCGTGCTGGCCCAGATCGCAGCTCACGTCTTCACCGGCCACGCCTATTTCTTCTTCTACATCATCCAGTTCACCACCACCATGGTTCTGATCTTGGGAGCCAACGCCAGCTTCAACGGCTTCCCCAGGCTGGCTGCCTTCCTGGCCCGGGACGACCGCCTCCCCCACCGCTTCGGCGCCTTCGGCGACCGCCTGGTCTATTCAGCCGCGATTCTGGTCCTGACCGGTGTCGCCGCCCTCGTCGTCTTCGCCTTCGACGCCAACACCGACCACCTGATCAACCTCTACGCGGTGGGGGTCTTCACCGCCTTCACTTTGGCGCAGGCGGCGTTGGTCCGCTACCAGCTGATGCACCGAGCCCAGCACTGGCGCCGCAACCTCTTCGTCAACGGTCTGGGGGCGGCGGCGACCCTGGTGGTGGACGTGATCGTGATGGTGGTCAAGTTCCGCCTGGGAGCCTGGGTGGTGCTGGTCATCGTCCCCCTGCTGGTGCTCCTCTTCTGGTGGGTCGGCCGTCACTACCACGTCATCCGCCATTTGATCCAGACGGCGACGGCGCACTTTCAGGCGGTCGAGCCCTTCCGCACCGTGGTCCCGGTCTGGTCGCTCGACCCGCCGACCCGGCGGGCCATCGCGTATGCCGCCCGCCTGGGCCAGGAGGTGGTGGCCCTCAACCTCAGCAGCGACGCCACGGTGGGCGACGAGCTAGCCGCCCTGCGGCTACCTGGGCCCGACCCCGCCCAGCTCATCGAGGTAGGGGTCGTGACCCCGAGGCGGCGCCCGGGACTGCGCCGACTGCTCGACCTCATCGACGGATTGCAGCGCGAGGGCAACGGCCGGCCGATGACGGTCATGGTCCCGGACGTGGTCACCGGATCCGGAGTGCTGGGACTCCTGCGGCGGCCGCGCTCGCTCCGGTTCAAACTGGCCTTGCTGCGGCGGGCGGGGGTGGTCACGGCCAGCTATCCCGCCCACGGACCTGAGGGGGCCTCCAAGCCCGTCGCCGAGCTGGATGCTGAGACCGCCCGGTCCAGGTCCGAGGCGGCAGACGCGGGCGCCGGCGCTCCCACCTCGGGCTCCGGCAGGCGCCGGGTCGCGCTGGTGCCGGTCGCGGGACTGGACGTCCTCGCGCTAAGGGCCCTGACCTATGCCCAGGCGATCTCAGACGAGGTCATCGCCCTCCACGTCGCCACCGGGCAGCCCCTGGACGTTCGGGCTCCGGACTCTGAGGCGCCAGGCGGGGTCAAGCCCGACGACACCGGGATGCTGCCCGACGAGGAGGCGCGCGCTCTGAAGGCAAACTGGGACTCCTGGGTCCAGGAGCACCTTGAGGCGGCCAAGCCATATCCGCAGCTGTGGACCCTGATCTCCCCATACCGCACGGTGGTGCAGCCGGTGCTCGTATTCCTTGAGAAATACCGCAAGCTCGATCCAGACGGCCTCTTCACCGTGGTCCTGCCCGAGCTGGTGACCCGGCACTGGTGGAACCAGGTCCTCCACAACCATCGGGCCTTCCACATCAAGGCGGCCCTTCTGGGACACCCGGACTTCGCCGTCGCCGACGTCCCCTATGCCCTTGAGGGTCGATGAGGCCCGCGACCGCTTCGCTACAGTGAGCAACGTGGGAGCAGCCACGGCAACGCTGACCCGAGCCGAGGCCGGGCAGCGCTCCCAGCAGATCGGCGGCATCGCCTACGCCGTCGAACTCGACCTTACCCGGGGCGAGGAGCGCTTCGGCTTCCAGCTCACTGCCCAATTCGAGGGCCTGACCCCGGGCCAGGACACCTTCCTCGACGCCAACCTGGCCCTGGTCGAGGAGACGGTCTGGAACGGAGCTCCACTGGATCAGGGTGGCCGTCACGGCCAGCGCATCCACCTGCCCGGCCTTCTGAGCCAGAACTCGGTCTCGGTGCGGGGCGAGGGTCTGTACGACGTCAGCGGTCTCGGGTTGCATCGCACGGCCGACCCCGCCGATGGCCGGATTTACGTCTTCAGCGACTTCGAACCCTACGAGGCCAACCGCTGCTTCCCCTGCTTCGACCAGCCCGACCTCAAGGGCACCTTCCAGTTCCGCATCAGGGTTCCCAGCGACTGGCTCGTGGTCGCGGCCGACGAAGGCGAGCCCGAGCCCGTCGTTGGCAGCGACGGCGCCCGCTGGTGGAGTTTTCCACCCACGGCCCGCCTGGCCCCCTACGTTCTGGGCCTGGCCATGGGCCCATTCCACCGGGTGGAGAGCCGCCGCGACCAGACTCCCCTCAGCCTTTACTGCGCCCAGTCACAGGCGGCCTTCCTGGACCAAGAGGAGCTGTTCCAGATAACCAGGGCCGGGCTGGACTTCTTCGAGAGCCTGTTCGCGGTGCCCTACCCCTACTCCAAGTACGACCAGGTCTTCTGCGCCGAGAAGGAGAACGGGGCGATGGAATCCCCGGGCTGCGTCACCATTTCCGACAGCTACCTCTTCCGTGGCAGGACGACCAAGTGGGACCACTCCTACCGGGCGGACACGATCCTGCACGAGATGTCCCACATGTGGTTCGGGGACCTGGTGACGATGCGCTGGTGGGACGACCTCTGGCTCAACGAGAGTTTCGCCTCGCTGATGGCGACCCTGGCGGTGGACCGGGCCACCGAGTACACCGACGCACTCGTCAGTTTCGCCACCCGGAACAAGCAGCTGGCCATCTACCACGACCAGCTGCGGACCTCGCATCCGATCCTGGCGGAGGTGGCGGACGTCGACCAGGCCCGGAGCAACTTCGACTTCATCACCTACAACAAGGGAGCGGCGGTGCTGCGGCAGCTCCTGGCCTACGTCGGCGAGGAGCCCTTCTTCCGCGGGCTGCACCAATACCTGGAGCAGCATCGCGAGGCCAACGCCGAACTCAAGGATCTCCTAGCGGCGATCGCCGAGGCGTCTGGCCGCGACCTGGACGCCTGGGGCCGGGCCTGGCTGGAGACCGTTGGGATCAACCGCCTCAGCTGCGAGATGGAGGGGGGGGACGGCAGGGGCCATGAGCAACTGGCCCGGGTCGTGGTCCGCCAGGAGGCGCCGCCTGGCCGGCCGACGCTGCGACCACACCGGATCCACCTGGGCAGCTACGACTGGGCCGAGGACCGACTGGAACGCCGGGCGACGATCGAACTGGAGGTGACCGGAGCGACGACCGAGGTCCCGGACTTGGTGGGCCAGCCCCGGCCGGCGCTGCTCCTGCCCAACGACCAGGACCTGACCTACGCCCGGATCCGGCTTGATTCCGGGTCCTGGAGCACGGCCCAGGCCAACCTGCGCGCCATCTCAGATCCCCTGGCCCGGGCCCTAATCTGGGACTCCGCCTGGGACCAGGTCCGCTGCGTGGAGCTCTCGGCCAGCAGCTATGCCGAGCTGGTGCTGGCCCACCTCGAGGCGGAGACGGACGCGACCCTGATCCACCTGGTGCTGGGCAACTTCCGCCAGGCGGCGAGGCGCTATGGCGACCCAAAGTGGGCTGACGCCCTCGAGGCGCGAATGGCACAGCTGGCCCTGGGGGCCATGGCCCGGGCCGAGCCCGGGAGCGACCCCCAGATGGTCTGGCTCCACGCCTTCATCCGCTTCGCCACGACCGAGGAGCAGCTGCGGGACTGCTCCAGGTATCACGTCGGCCAGGACCTGCCCCCCGGCGTGGCCCTGGACGTGGAGTTGCGCTGGACCCTGGTCCAGGCGCTGGCACAACGGGGCGCCGCCGCCGAACCCGAGATCGCCGCCGCGCTCACACTTGACTCGAGTTCGATCGGCCGGGTGAGGGCGGCGACGGCGCGGGCCTCGCTGCCCACGGCCGCCGCCAAGGAACGAGCCTTCGCCCGCCTCGGCGACCCCGAGGTCACGGCCCAGGAGGCCATGTACGTCGCCGCCCGGGTGGGCGGGGTGGGCCACGAGGAGCTGCTGCTCCCCCACGTGCGCCAGCTGGACCAGCTCTTCGAGCACATCCTGGGGGTGCACGGCACCGACTTCACCGGACTGGCGGCCGAGTGGCTCTCGCATTCGCTGCCGCCGAGCCAGGAGCTGCTTCAGGTCTGCCGCCGCTACCTGGAGCGCGGACAGACCAATCCGGCGCTGCAGCGGAACTTCTCCAACTGGCTGGAGGAGGCGGAGCGGATGCTTCGGGCCCGCCAGTTGGACGATGCCGAGGCCGGCCGACTGGGCTGAGGCGGCGGGCCTACCAGGGGATGACGGTGCCGATGCCCCGGACGGCTGCCCGCTCGTACACGGCGGCCGCCACGGCCGCGTCCTCGACCGCCAGCCCGGTGGACTTGAAGACGGTGAGAACGTCAGCTGGGTTTCGCCCCGGCCTCAGGCCGCTCAGGACCTCGCCCAGCTCGGTCACCGCCGCCGGATCCACCGCCTGAATCTCCGCCGCGCCCGCCGGCGCAGGGTTGGTCACCGCTCCGCGCCATTCGACAAAGAGGCGGGCCCTCGCCAGGACGGAGGGCGCCAGCTCGGGACCGGTGCCCACCGAGACCAGGTGCACCGGGCCCTCGAGCCACGCCTCAGGGACGATGGCCTGGCGGGCGTCGGTGGAGCAGACGACCACCTGCGCCCCCCTGACCGCGGCCTCCGCCGAGTCACAGACACGAATCGCGGTCGACATCCCGCGGGCAAGCTGCTGCGCACCCTCCGGTCGGCGCGCCCAAAGTCTGACCTCCGCGAAGCGCACCACCCCGGGAACAAGCTCCAGGTGGGCTCGGGCCTGTGCCCCGGAACCGAGGATGGCCAGGGTGGTGGACCCTGGGGGAGCCAGGGCCCTGACCGAGAGGGCGGAGACGGCGGCGGTGCGCTGCGCCGTGATCCGGCGGGCGTCCATGACGCAGAGCGGCTGGCCCAGCTCGCGGTCGAAGAGCAGCAGCAGCCCCTGATGCGAAGGCAGGGCCCGCTTCGGATTGTCGGGAAAGACGGACACCAGCTTCACCGCCAAGGCCGTCGGCGCTAGGTCGGCGGCCATGGCCCCGAGCAGGCCCCGAGGGCAGCGGGCGGCGATCCGCGGCGGCACGTCTGCCTCACCGGCGCTGTAGGCGACCAGCGCCCGGGACATCAAGGGGACCAGCTCCGGCCCCTCGAGTAGCTCCTCAACATCGGTGGCGCTGAGAACCAGAAGCCCGCTGCCGCCGCGATTCAGGCGCCCGGTCCCAAAAACCAATCGAGACAGCCCTCCAGGCCATCGACCTGGACCGGCGACGCCGGCCGGGCGAGCCAGGCCTGCCGCGGCAGCCGGAGACGCAGTTGGCGGGTCGGCAGCCCCCGGCGGCTCACCAGCTCCTCACCGTTCGCGAAGTATCCCAATTGGCGGGACACGGCCAGCGATGCGGGATTGTCCCAGAAGGCGCCGCTGAGAGCCTCCTCGGCCCCGAGGGCGGAGAAGGCGAACTGGAGGATCGCCGCCCGCATCTCCCTGCCGATCCCCTGCCCCTGGTAAGCGCGGCCCAGCCAGGACCCGGTCGTGAAGCTGCGGCTCTGCCTGAACTGGGTCGCGCTCATGCCCTGGGTACCCACCACCCGCCCCTCACAGATAACAACCGGGTTGAAACTCCAGCTCTCAGGAGTCCAGCTGGCCAGCTGCAGCAGCTGGAACTGCACCGTGGACCGGGCGGGATCGGGGGAGTCGGTCCAGGGGACCCCGAAGGGCATTTGCTCTGGCGGGTGGATGCCCTGCTGCGCCAGGTCCGCCAGCTCGTCCAGGCGCGCGAGATCCCCCAACCGCAGCTCCAGCCGGGGTGTTCGTACCCGGAGGTCGAGGATGGGGAGATGGCGCATCGGCTGAAGCTAGCGAGGCGGCGAGGGCGGACGCAAGCCGGTCCCCTTCGACTCAGCTCCGCCCGTCCTCGGCGGTCGCTTCCGCCCCCACAGCGGCGCCAGAACCAGCCCGGCCGCGACGTAGGTCCCAGCCATGATCGCGAAGGCGGCGACGAAGCCGAAGGCTCCGATGACCCAGCCCAGCAGCGCGATCCAGAGCGACCCCACGCCATAGGCCAGAGCGAAGTAGATGCCGAAGACGCTGGCCTGGGCGGACGCGGTCACGCCGTCGCTGACCAGGGCCTGGAGCAGAGGGTTCTCGATGTAGGCAAAGACGCCCACGGCAAAGGCCAGGACCACCACCACCGGCAGTGCCATCCCGGCCGACAGACCGAGGGCGACAACGAACACCGCTCCCAGTCCGTAGGCGGCCCAGAGCACCGGCAGCCGGCCCACCCGGTCGGAGAGCGCGCCGCCCACCAGCGGTCCGACCACCGCCCCCAGCAGCATCAGGTCGAAGATCAGACCCACCTCCACCTCGGGGATGTGCGCCCCGTTGCGCAAAAACAGGGGCACATAGGCATTGAGGGTCCCCAGTCCCCGGCCGCCCGCGGCGATGGTCGCGGCCGCGACCCCGAGCACAACCACCCTGCGGTCGAGCAGGGCGTCCTTGGAGAGGCGGGGCCAGGCGATTCGGGGAGTGAGAGGCACCCGGGTCCGGTTGCGCTCGCTGGGCAGCACCGGAAACGTCAGCAGGAGGATCGCCCCCATCAGGAAGAGAGGGGCCGAGAGCACGAGGAGGGTGGGACGCCAGCCGAAGTGTGAGAGGAGGACCACCGCGGGAAGTGGCACCACCAAGGAACCTACGCTGCCACCGATCGTGTGCAGGCTCAGCGCCTGGCCGCGGCGATCAGGATAGGTGCGGGCCATCACCGCACCACCCACCGGGTGTTGCTGGCTGGAGCCGACCCGCCCCAGCCCCTGCGCGAAGGCGAAGAACGCGTAGCTGGGCGACAGCGACCCCAGGACCGAGCAGAGGCCGAGAACCAGTTGCTGGCCACCGAGAACCCACCTGGCGCTGACCCTGCGACTGACGTACCCGGCGCTGATCTGGCTCAACCCACCCACCACCCCGGTGGCGGCCACGGCGCCTCCCAACTCGGCATAGCTGATGTGGAAGGCGATCAGGACGTAGGAGTAGGTCAGTGGCAGCATGGCGGCGGACATGTGCTGTGCGGCGTGCGACGCCGAGACCAGGAGCAGGATCCGCTTGCCCGCCCCGACGGCCCCTCCAGCCGGCTCCACGGTGCCGGCCTCGGTGCCCATGTCCTCAGGATAGGGATGTGCCGTGTTGCGCCCAATTGGGCCAGGGGCGTTTCCTGGTCGGCGACGGCCATGTCGCTCAAGATCGCTTCGCGGCTCGCCACTGCCTCAGGGCTCCAGCTGTCAGCGCGGGCGGGGCGGACCTCCGCCGGCACCGGACCCACTTGCATGAGCACCGCGCAGATGCGACAGCCCAGGCGCAAGCCGAACGCGGACTCCCGCAGCGCCGCCACCACCAGAGCTCCCAGGAGGGCCTGAGAGGCGGCGTCCAGTCCCAGGCCGAAGCGGATCGGGGAGGCCACGGGCGTCAGTGCAGACCCAGCCTCGGAGCGATGGTCCTGGTCGCCAGTTGTCCCAGGGGACCCACGGTGCTCCGGTCGCCGTCCGGCAGCAGGAGTCCGGCGGCGGGCCACGGCTGCTGGCCAGAAATGGCACCTGGGCGGCTGACGGCGGGGCAGCCAACAACGGTACGCGCCGCCGGCTCATTCACCGGGTTGGGGAAGTCGAAAACCCCCAGCGGCCGCCCCCTCGGGACATGCTGCCATGAACCCGCCCCCCGGCTCGGATCTTAGTGCCGGACCCCAGCCGGGTGGCTGCGCGGTGCCGGAGGCTGGCCCCGGCGGGGACGGCTGGTCCAGGCCGAGCCACCTCGTGGCCCGGACGTCGGGTGGAGCAAGACGACTCCCCGGCGGGCCGCCCGCCGGGTGCGGGCGTCGAGCAGGGTGACTATGGCCGCCCCGATCACGCAGCCGGCGGCGAACAGGGCCCCGGCGGCTAGGGCGGCCAGGCTGCCCCGCTCGGACTGGAGAACCACGGCCGCCGCGGCCCCCCCCAGGAAGCCGACCGTGCCCACACCCACCCAGATCAGCCCCTTGCCGAAGGTGTCTGACCTGGTGGGTGGGAACTTGAGCGGAGCTGCCCGCGGCCGACCCCCTTGAGTCCGTATGGGAGCGTGCCGGTGGCTGGGTGTGGCGGGACCACCAGTCATCCCAGCGGTTGCCCGCCGCCTGGTCGGAAGCGACGTCGGTCCGGGCCGCGCCCGATGCCGCCTGGGCTTTGGGCGGGAGCCGGTCCGCGTTCTGACCGGGTTGAGCAAGGCGGCCAATTCCGGATCCGGGCCATCAGGGGACTCGAAGACCTGGGCTGGCACCGAGTCCTGCACCAGCTCGAGCCAATGGCTGGCGCGGTGGCCCCGGTCGGTCAAGAGCAAGCGCGATGCGCTGCGACAGCGACCCGGCGGGTCGCGACGGACCAGCCGCCGTCGCAACAGGGCGGTCCGCATCTCCGCCATCTCATCTGGGGCCATTCCCAGCCGTCGCTCCAAATCCGCCTCGGGGATGCCTTCAGGGGGAAATTGGGCTAGTGCAACCAGTTGGCTGAGAGGAAGGTTGAAGGGCGCGCATCTAGCGGCTTCGCGACTGCGAAGCTCCGGGGTCGCGACTCCCCCGGGTCCGACCACCGCACCAGCGCCCAGCGAGGGATGCGATTTCATGAGTGAATGGAGAGACGTGCAGGTTGCGGCTAGCATGACACAACCAGCCAGCGACCGCGTACTCCAATTCAGGACATGGCAAAAACCGCAACGCGGTCGTCACGGAGGTAAGGCGAGCCCCCTGCCTCAGCACGCGCAATCGAAGGGCGCCGGCGTATACTGCTTGCTGGCAAGCAATTAGAATGGCGCCCCCCTCCCCCCCGACCTCGAACGCGGCCGCCGTCCCCCTGCGGATAGTCATCGGCAGGCTCTGGCGACGCCTGCGGCAGCTCCCGGCCGCCGCCGGGCTGACCCCGACCCAGCAGGCGGTTCTGGCCACCATTGTCCGGGAGGGACCGCTGGGCATCGCCGCCCTGTCCCAGCGGGAAGGCATCAACCCCACGATGCTCTCGCGGATCGTGGCCAAGCTCACCGAAGGTGGCCTGGTCTCCCGGCACGCCGACCCCTCCGACGGCCGGGCGGCCGTGGTGCTGGCCACCGAGCGGGGACTGCGGCTGCAGCGGCGGATCCGCGCGGAGCGCAACGACCTGCTCCAGCTCAAGCTGGCGGGCCTGACCCCCGAACTGCAGCAGCGCCTGGAGGCCGCCATGCCGGCCCTGGAAGCCCTGGCCGACTCCCTATTGCGCGGGGACTACTAGCAGGGTGAGCCGGGTCATGCGGGCCACCCGCACCACCTTCGCCGCCCTCTCGATCCCCAACTACCGGCTCTATGCCGGAGGCCAGTCGATCTCCATGAGCGGGACCTGGATGCAAAGCACCGCCCAGGCCTGGCTGGTTTTGACCCTGACCCACTCGGCCGTGATCTTGGGCGTGGTGGTCGCAGTCCAGAATCTGCCGGTCCTGTTCCTCGGCCCCTACGGCGGGGTGGTCGCCGATCGGGTCGACAAGCGCCGCCTGATGGTGCTGCTGCAGTCCCTGATGGGGGTCCAGGCGCTGGTGCTCGGGATCCTGACTTTGAGCGGCACCATCCGGATCTGGGAGATATTCGTCCTCGCGGCCCTTCTAGGCCTCAACAAGACCTTCGAGAACCCGAGCCGCCAGGCGTTCATCATGGAGCTGGTCGGGGCCAAGGACCTGCGCAACGCGGTCAGCCTCAACTCGGTGCTGGTAAACGTGGCCCGGGTCATCGGTCCGGCCGTCGCCGGCTTGATGATCGCCTCAGTCGGGATTGGCTGGTGCTTCATCGTCAACGCCGTCAGTTTCGTCGCCGTCGTGACCTCGCTGCTGCTGATGGATCACCGCCAGCTCCGGCCCAGCCGCCCGGCTCCCCGGACCAAAGGCCAGCTCCGGGAGGGCCTGCGCTACGTCGCCGGGGTCCCCGAGCTGTTGGTACCCCTCGTCATGATGGCCGTGGTCGGGACGCTGGCCTACGAGTTCAACGTGGTTCTGCCGGTGATGGCCAGTCACACCTTCCACGGCGGGGCTCGTGAGTACGGCTTCATGACCACAGCCATGGGAGTCGGGGCGGTGGCGGGGGGGCTGGTCACGGCGGCCCGGGGCCGGACCGGGCTGCGTCCGGTGGGAATCGCGGCCGGGGTCTTCGGCGTGGTGATCCTGCTGGCCGCCGGCGCTCCCAGCCTGACCCTGGAGTACCTGGCCCTGGCCGCCGTGGGCTGGGCCAGCATCTCCTTCATCGCCAGGGGCAACTCCACCCTGCAGCTGAGCGCCGACCCCCGCATGCGAGGGCGGGTCATGGCCCTCTGGGCTACCGCCTTCTTGGGGACGGCACCGATCGGGGGACCGTTGATCGGCTGGGTCACCGCGACCTGGGGGCCACGCGTGGCTCTCGTCACCGGTGGCGTCAGCTGTCTGGTCGCCGCCGGCCTGGCGCTGGTGGTGCTGCAGCGCTTGAAGCACCGCAAACGGGAGCGCCCGGTGGCCCTGGCCCGGGAGCAGACCGAGTTTCTGGACCTGGCCGAAGAGGGGACGAGCTAGATGTTTCGGGGTCGCCCGCCGACGCGGCAGCGGACAAACCTGTAAGGTTGGGCCGTGATGCACCTAGTGCGCCATCCCCTGTCGGCAGCCTTGCTGGTCCTGGTGATCCTGTTCTTCGTCTTCTTCATCCTGCCCCTGGCCATCTCGGTGCTCTTCCACCTGATCGTGCTGGCAGTGATCGTCTGGGTGGTGCTGATGCTCTTTCGTTTTCACCGCGAGCACCAGCACCGCAGCCCCGGACGCTAGTTACCCAGGGGGTTCCGGACCGGCGGGCGCGCTCCCGCCTCCAGCGATGGAGCCGGTTCTGACGTCGCCAGTTCTCTCTACTTCTTCCCAGCTTTCTCTCACACCCGTCCCAGTAGTGACTGTCACATTGAGGTACGAAGTGTCCAGGCGCTGGCGGCGGTCGAAGACCGGGGCCGGCGAGATGAGGCGGTAAGTAAGGTGAACAACGACCCGGATGCCGGCGGCGACTCGCCGCAACCTCTCCCCGAAGATGCCCCCGGTCCCCAGGACGGTGACCGCCTCCAGTGGCAGGGCGGCTCCGTGCCGCCCGACGCGGGCAACTTTGCGACTCCAGGGCCGGGCGGGCGCGGCGGGCGACGCTGGCCCAAGCGCGTGGGCGCGGCGGTGGCAGCGGCCGCGATCCTGGTTGCCGCCGGCTACGTCGGCGACCGCCTGGGCAACTCCTCCAGCCCCTCAGACGAAGCCAACCAGGCCATCCCCAGTCCCGCCGCCCAAGGGGTGACCTCCCAGAACGGGACCATCAACGTGGCGGCGGTGACCGCCAAGGTGGAGCCGGGGGTGGTGGACATCACCGCCCAGGACCCCTATCAGAACGAGACCTCCGCCGGCACCGGGATGGTGCTCACCGCCAACGGCGAGGTCCTGACCAACAACCACGTGATTCGGGACGCGACCAAGATCACGGTCCAGGTCATGGGCGTGGGTCCCAAGTACACGGCGACGGTCGTCGGCTACGACCAAACCCAGGACATCGCCCTGTTGCAGCTCCAAGGAGCCTCGGGGCTCAAGACCGTCACCGTGGGCAACTCCGATGCCGTGCGGGTGGGGATTCCTGTAGTCGCCATCGGCAACGCCCTGGCGCTCCCCGGTCGCCCCACGGTCACCAGCGGGGCGATCACCGCCTTGGGGCGGTCAGTGACCGCCAGCGACGGCGGTAGTGGCAGCGAGAACCTGAGCAACCTCTTCCAAAGCGACGCCTCGATCTGTTCCGGCAACTCTGGAGGCCCCCTGGCCAACTCCTCGGGCCAGGTGATCAGCATGAACACCGCTGCGCAGACCGACTCCAACGACTCGTGCTCCACCGTCGGCTTCTCCATCCCCATCAACACCGCCCTCGCCATCGCCAACCAGATCCAGAAGGGCCAGGGCAGCCAGACGGTGCACATCGGACTCCCGGCCTTCCTCGGCGTCGACGTGATCAACGCCAGCGCCGCCCAAGGGCAGTTCGGCGGGTATGGCTACAGCCCTCCCACTAACTCCGGCGCCCTGATCACCAACGTCCTCCCCCAGACGCCGGCCCAGTCCGCGGGCCTGCAGGCCGGAGATGTCATCACCCAGGCCAACGGGACCCAGATCACCTCCGAAACCGATCTGGGCAACGTCATCTCCAAGGCCAAGCCCGGCCAGAGCATGTCCTTCACCTGGCTCGACAGCAGCGACCAGAGCCACTCAGCCAGCGTCACCCTGACCACCGGTCCCGCGGGCTGAGGCGGCGGGACCGGGCTCACCGCTAGACCCCGGAGATACCCCGGGCGACCGAGTGGCGCCGCAGCTTATCGTGGCAGGGGCGGCGGTTTGGCAGCAGGGGGATCGCAAGCATGGCCGACGAATCGCCTGCGACGCTGGCACCTGTGCCCGGTGAGGCCGGCCGGAGCCGGGTGGTGGTGGTGGGCGCGGGGTTTGCCGGCCTGACCCTGGTCAGGAGCCTGGCCCGGGCCCCGTTTCAGGTGGTCCTGGTCGACCGCCACAACTACCACCTCTTCACCCCCCTCCTCTACCAGGTGGCCTCGGCCCAGCTCAATCCCTCCGAGATCGCCCAGCCAGTGCGCCGGCTGGTGCGTCACCTGCCCAACTGCACCTTCCGTCTGGCCGAGGTGTCGGGCTGCGACCTGGAGCGGCGCCGGATCCACACCGATCAGGGTCAGATCCCCTACGACTACCTGGTGCTGGCCGCGGGGAGCGTCACCAACTTCTTCGGCAACGACTCGCTGGCCGACCGGGCCTTGGGCCTCAAGAGCCTGCCCGACGCCCTCACCCTGCGCAACTGGATCCTCCAGCGCTTCGAAGCCGCCAGCTGGGAGCCGGACCCGGTCCGGCGCGAGCCTCTGATCACCTTCGCCGTCGTGGGCGGCGGCCCCACCGGGGTCGAGTTCGCCGGGGCGGTCCTGGAGCTGATCCGGCTCGTTCTCAGCAAGGACTTCCGCGGGGTGGACATCTCTGCTGCCAAGGTCTATCTGATCGAGGCGGCGCCACAGCTCCTGAATGGGTTCAGGGCCCGGCTGCAGCGCGCCGCAGCCCGTTCTCTCGGAGACCGGGGGGTCGAGGTGCTGCTGGGCGCCTCGGTCAAGACGGTGGACGGCGACCAGGTGCGACTGGAGGACGGCCGGGTGGTGCAAAGCGCGTCGGTCGTCTGGACCGCCGGGGTCCGGGGCGCGCCTTTGGGATCGCGGCTCGGGGTCAATTGCGACCAGCAGGGACGGGTTACGGTCCTACCGACGCTGCAGCTCCCAGGACACCCCGAGGTGATGGTCGTGGGGGATCTGGCCCGGCTTCGGGATCTGCCGATGCTCGCGCAGGTGGCGATGCAGCAGGCTCGGCTCGCGGGGCGCAACATCTGCCGCCTGCACCAGGGCGCGAGACCGCGGCGGTTTCACTACCACGACCGGGGCATCATGGCCACCATCGGGCGCAATTCGGGGGTGGCCCAGGTCGGCCCCTTCCAGTTCACCGGCTTCATCGGCTGGGTGATGTGGCTGGTGGTCCACCTGGCCTACATCGTCACCTTCCGGGCCCGGCTGGTGACCCTGCTCAACTGGGGCTGGGACTACTTCGCCTCGGATCGGCCCATCCGGCTCTTGGTCCGGGCCCGCGGGACCGAGTCCACCACCCTGCCCCAGGGCCACGCCGACACCTGACCCCATAGGCTCCCGGGGCAAGCCCGGATCCGGAGGGAGCTCACCAAGGCCAGATCACGATCGCCGGCGGCTTGGAAGAGGAGGCGTTGCCGGTCCAGCGCCCTCCTCCCGGCTGCCCCCGCCGGCCAGCTACGCCGGGGGCAGCCGGGCAGTGCCGCCTCCAGTCTCCGCGGTGGCCCGGACGACGGGGTCGAGGGCCGGAGACCGGGCCGATCGGCGCCACCCGCTGGGCGCCAGACGACCGGCCATCGCGGCCGGCATGAGTAGCGCCACCAGCGCCCCCCAGCGCTGGTCGGCGATGGCGGAGAGCCCGAGCGGGCGCCGGGCCAGATCGGCGTATGGGGCATAGAGCGGATCGGGGACCAGGCCGAGCACGGCCGCCAGGGCCACCATCACCAGTGCGCCGGCCATCATGTAGGCCGCACCCCCGCCAGGGCCGAGGCGACGATGCATGGGCGGGCTGTCCATCATCTGGGACCAGTAGAGAAGACCGGCGACCAAAAGCGTCACGTGCTCGAAGTCGTGGAGGTCGATGTTGGACAGGGTCGCGTCGTAGGCCACCGGGACATGCCAGAGCCAGAGGGAGAGGGCCAGGGCACCGACGCAGGTCGCTGGCCGGCGCAGGAAGCGCCGGAGCGTCTGGGCAGTTGGGCCGGCCAGGACCGGTAGCATCCGCGGGGCAAGCCAGCGGCGCCAGCTGAGGGGAAGCCCCCGCCACAGGGGGATCCACGGTGCCCCGATGATCACCAGCGGCGCCGCCACCATCTCAAGCAGCCCGTGCTGGAGCATGTGCATGAAGAAGAGCGAGTCCGACAGGTAGTCGACCGGACTCTCGAGCGCCACTAGGATCACCGCCAGGCCGGCGTAGAAGGACAAAGACCGCCAGCGCTGGGCTGCCAGACGGTCGGGGCGGAGTGCCCACGCGCTCTGGCGCCGACCACGCCAATAGAGGAAGGCGCTCAGCAGCGCTGGAATCCAGACCCCAGGCTCAAGTGAGTACCCGTAGAGATGGGTCCAGGGGCCCCAGAACGTCACCCGACCACCTGGAGTCGGCCAAGTCGCGGTGGCCAACGCGGGGCCAGGGCCCAGGGAAGGCGACCAAGGCTGTGGGCTCGGAGGCTGCCGCCGGGGAGGTCGGACTCCAGCTCAGCGGAGCCCTTAGCGAGTCCCCGGTGCTCGAGAGAAGGCAGCCCCCGGGTTGCCCCAAGGACGGCAGATTGGACTCTCGGGTGCACTCTAGGCGGCGGTCAACCGCTGAACCTCCGCCTCAAGCCCCGCTGGCTTCACCCAGCCATCGTGCCGCCAGGCGATTCCCCCCGACGGCTTGGTGACTTCGATCCAGGGCGCGTCCTGGACCTCATAGCCGTCGGCGAAGCCCCCAGTCTCATCGTCGACCACCGGGTACCTCAGCGCCAGGTGCTGGGCTCCAAGGAAGCGCTTGAGCGCCCCAGCCGAGGGCTCGCTCGGACCGAGGTCGACCGCGACCAGGGAGGGCCAGCCACGTCGCCGGGCCAGCTCGGCATAGCGGTTCAGAGCCGAGAGCTGGCCCTTGAGATTCGAGGTCTCGTCCAACCAACTGGCAACGAAGACGATGAGGTGCGGGTGGCCCGGCCCGAAGCTGGCCCGCCCTCCCCTGCCGGCGCCGGCGATGATCTTGAGCGATGAAGTTTGCCCGGGGAAGCTGTCGGTGACCAGGTCGGGGGACCGATGGCGCGGGTGCAGATGGAGAACGGCGGAAACCTCGCTCACCACCTGAGCAGCCTGGTCGCCGACATCCCCGTAGAGCATTGGCGTCCAGATGGCGTTCTGTATCAAACCGTTCGGCCCGATGACATAGGTGATCGGATCGTGGTCGATGTTGTTCTTGATCGCCTCCACCTCGACGTAATAGGCACGCCAAATCTGCTCGAGTTGAGGTAGAGGACCGGTCAGGAAGTCCCAGCGGTGGAGCAGCCCATGCGCTTTCGAATAGGCCTTGAGATCGGCGACGCTGTGCTGGATTGGGTTCGCCGCAATCCCCAGGATGCGGACTCGGGACGCTGACGCCCCAAGCTCCCGGACGCCCTGCACCAAGGCCTCGGTCGTCAGCGGGCAGATTGTCGTGCACTCCGGGTCCACGAATGCCAGCAAGACCACGTCGCCGCGGAACTGAGTCAGCGAGACCTGCTTGCCCCACTGATCGGTGAGGGTGAAGTTGGGTGCCTGGATGTGGAGGTACGGGTCCTTGACGCTGGCCTCGGGCGTCGCCGGCACCGCCCTCGAAGAACTTGGCGACGCCGGATGGAGGAGCACCGCTCCGGCCCCCAGGCCCACCACCGCCAAGCCAGCCATCGCGGCGATGACCATAGGAAGACGGCGAGCCCGTTTGGACGCCTCTTCCGGTTTCATCTGCGGCCCAACCATCGCGACTTCCCCACGTGTTCGAGGTGACGCGCAGAACGGATCGTGGCGCGGAGGATCCCTGAGCGGCCAGCCAAGACGCTGTGGCGGGACCTCACGCCCGCTGGCAGTATAAGCGGCGCGCTAGCAGCTGAACTCAGGCGACTGCCGCGCCAAACTCAGGGCACGAGTCCCAAGCGGGCTGGGCCATGGGCCGCCAGCGGAGCCGGGACGACCGGCCGGCTGGTGGCATGCCCGTGCCCCCTTGCTTCATCGCGGCGGCGCCCTGCTGCGGCCCCCGCGCCCGTCGCATCCGTGCCGCACCGCGCGGCGCCCCTGCAGCGGCCGGGAGGCACCGGCGCCATCACCTGCCTCGTCTTCACCGTGCTGCTGCCGGCGCTGCTGAAGTGACCGCAACTGTTCCGCCGATCTGGTGGGCCGGTGGGTCCGCTGCCAAATGCGGCCGCTACAGTAGGTGTGATGCGGAGGGTGCAGGCGGGCGGAGCATGAGGACAATTCGATCGCGGCCGACGCACCCAGGCCCGGCTCTGGCCCAGGCCCCATGAGTTCGCAAGCTCCGGCGCGCGCCGACCTGTCGCCTGAAAGCGGGACCTTGGAGAATGGCGCCTCCGAATACCGCCAGCTGCAGCTGGCCATCCGGGGCATGAGCTGCGGGGCCTGCGCCGCCAAGATCGAGAAAAGTCTCAACCAGCTGAACCACGTCCGGGCCCAGGTCAACTACGCGTCGGAGAGGGCGACGGTGTCCGTCTTCGGAGAGGTCCCGGTGGCCGCCTTGATCCAGCGGGTGGAGTCGGCGGGATACGGAGCCGAGCTCGTCGAGGGACGCTCGACTCTGGCCAGCGACGCCCTGGAGGACGACCGCCGGGTCCGTTACCTGGGCAAGCGACTTCTCGTGGCGGCGCTGCTCTTCATGCCCCTCGGGGAGTGGTCCACCGCCTTCTCGCTGCTGCCATGGCTGCGCTTCCCCGGCTGGCAATTCCTCTTCATCGCCATGGGGGCGCCGGTCGTGGCCTGGGCCGCCTGGCCCTTCCACCGTGCCGCGCTCAGAGCGGCGCGGCACGGCACCTCGACCATGGACACCCTGGTCTCGATGGGGATCGCCTCCGCCACCGGCTGGTCCCTCTACGCCATGTTCTTCAGGGATTTCAGCGAACCCGGTCGCTCCGGCCTCTACGTGCTCCTCCACCAGGGCGGAGGCGCCCTCTACCTGGACGTGGCCGCGGGGGTGACCACCTTCCTATTGGCGGGACGGTACTTCGAGGCCAGGGCCCGACGCCGGGCGGGCAACGCCCTCAGAGCGCTGGCCTCGGTGGCGGCCAAGGAGGTGGCCATCCTCAGTCCCGATGGCAGCGAGCGCCGGGCGGCGGTGGGTGAGCTCCGCGTCGGCGACCGATTCGTGGTCCGCCCCGGGGAGACCATCGCCACCGACGGCTCGGTCGAGCTGGGGCACTCGCTGGTGGACTGCAGCTCCATGACCGGGGAGGCGACCCCGGTGACCGTGACCGAGGGTGACCGGGTTCTGGGCGGCACCGTGCTCACGACTGGCCGGATCGTGGTCACGGCCCTGCGGCTGGGGAGCGACACCCAGCTGGCCCACATGATGGATCTGGTGGAGCAGGCCCAGATCCAGAAGGCCTCGGTCCAGCGGGTCGCCGACCGCATCTCCCAGTACTTCGTGCCCACGGTCATCCTTGGAGCCAGCGTCACCCTGCTCGGCTGGCTCTGGCTCTCGGGATCGGTCGAGGCGGCGGTGAGCTCGGGCCTGGCGGTCCTGATCATCGCCTGCCCCTGCGCCCTGGGGCTGGCGACGCCCGCCGCTCTTCGGGTGGCGTCGGGCCGGGGTGCCCAGCTGGGCATCTTCTTCAAGGGCCACCAGGGGCTCGAGACCTCGCGGAACGTGGACGTCGTCGTCTTGGACAAGACCGGCACCGTGACCGAGGGCAGGATGGCCGTCACCGAACTGGTCACAGTTGGCGCCACCAGCGAGGCCGACCTCCTCTTCGGTCTGGGCGCCCTGGAGCAGGCTAGCGAGCACGCCGTCGCCGCCGCCATAGCCTCGCGCGCCCGAGCCCAGTTCCCCCTGCTGCCGCAGCCCACGGAGTTCGACAACCTGCCCGGGCTAGGCGTCACGGGGATGGTCGAGAGCCACGCCTATCTCGCCGGGCGAGAAAGGCTCCTGGCCGACTCCGGGGTAGCGATCCCGCCGGCGCTCCAGGCCACCTGCCGCCGCTGGGAGGTGCACAGCCGGACAGTGGTGATGGTGGCCCGCGACGGCAGTGCCATCGGGGCGGTGGCGGTCGCCGACGCCGTCAAGCCCTCTGCGGCCCCGGCGGTGGCCGAGCTTCGGGCCCTGGGGCTGCGCTGCCTCCTGGTCACCGGCGACAACCTGGCCACCGCCCGGGCCGTGGCAGCCGAGGTGGGAATCGAGGAGGTGGTGGCGGGGGTTCTGCCCACGGAGAAGGTGGACATCGTCCGCCAGCTCCAGCGCCAGGGCCACGCGGTGGCGCTGGTCGGGGACGGGGTCAACGATGGACCCGCCCTGGCCCAGGCGGATCTGGGGCTGGCGGTCGGGAGCGGCACCGACGTCGCCATCAACGCCGCCGACCTGATCCTGGTCCGGGACGAGCTGGGGGTGGTCCCCGACGCTCTCCGGCTGGCGCGGCGCACCGTCGCCACGATCAGGGGCAACCTGATCTGGGCCTTCGGCTACAACGTCGTCGCCATACCACTGGCCGCTGCCGGGCGACTCGACCCCCTCGTCGCCGGCGGGGCCATGGCTGCATCTTCCGCCTTCGTCGTCTGGAACAGCTCCCGACTGCGGCACTTCCGGAGCCAGCGGCGGACCGCAGCGGAGGCAGAGTCAGGGCTGGCGCCGGTGGCGGCGGGCCAGCCCGGTTTCGCCGACTAGGAGCGGGCACGTCACGTGCAATGCGCCACAGGGCCTCCGTCGCCGGTTCCTTCGAGCGGGGATCCCGGGTGACCGGCTGCGTCTGAGCTGCCCACCTGGCTGGCCCAAATCCCGGCCGGGTCCGACCTGCCGGCCCGACTCCGAGCGGGCCTGCTGGGGGCGCTGGCGGCAGCGATGCTGGGGGTGACGGTGGCGGTGCTGGGGTTCACCGGGGCCAGCCAGGCCCAGCAGCGTCGGGACTTCCAGGGCCTGGTGGCGGACCTCAGATTGGATCTGGGCGGCTGCAGTCACCTGGCCCAGGCCGCCGTGACCGCATGGCGGCGGGCTCCGCTTGACCAGCAACTGGCGGCCGCCGCTGCCCACCGCGCCCACGGGGCCTGCCTCCCAGGCACCAGCAACGCCGTCTGGAACCTCACCGTCTATTCGGTGCCGGGCTCACTGCCCCAAGGGCTCCATCTCGCCTATGCCGTCAGCGCCCTGGGGGTCTGGGCCCAGGAGGACGTGGCCCCCGCGATGGCGGCGGTGGAGACCCTGGCCCGCCACCCTCAGGACCGCGAAGCTGGCCAGGCCTACCGACGGGACGCCGCCTTCGCGAAGCAGAATCTGGCCAGCGCCAACCGCGTCCTGAGCCGGGCAGCGGCGCGGCTTGGCGACCTGCACTTGCGGCTCCTGGAGCTGGTGTCGCTCGACCTCAGTGGTTCCCAGCCCGCCCCGTAGACACCGGCTCCCGCTGGGGGGAGCGCTCAGCGGCTTCTTGGCGGGCCGGGTCCCAGGCCGCATGGAGGTCGGTCGGCTCGGCAGTGCCCCAGCTCCCGCGCCCCAGCCGGTGCCGCCCCGACCAGGCCAGCCCCGCAGGCACCGCCAGCAGCGCCAAAGGCGGAATGGTGTTGGGATCCGTGCCCATGCCGGAGAAGATGCCCCCGATGGCCTGGCCCCAGTACCAGATCGCCCCCAGAACCACGGCCATGAGCACAAACCCCGCCGCTTTGGGGGAGCGGCCGTAGAGCAGCACCGCGACCAGGAGAAGCGCCGTTGCCAGGAGCGCGTTGCTGAGGACTGGCTCGGCGTGGGTGAACGTAACGAGCGGGATCAGGGAGGGGACCATCCAGTTGGGAGCCATGCTGGCCTGGCCCTCAAGCAGGATCGGTAGCCCCCGCACCCCCCAGAACCCAGGGGTGAGGTACTGGGCCAGGGCACCATAGAGGAAGACCAGGGCCAGGAAGTCACGGGGGAGGCAGAAGCGGGCCGAGAGCTGCCACCAATTCGGTGGGAGGAAGTAGAAGACGGCGATGGCGACATACAGCAAAACCGACCCAGGGGCCCCGGTGACCATGGTCCCATTGCCGGTGAAGACTCCGCTGGTGCCCTCGCCGAACACCCAGACCCCGAGTCCCCAGACGACCGTCAGTAGCAGGCCGTAGCGCAGAAGCCGCTCACGATGGGTGGTCAGGCCCAGCAGCAGGCTCACGGCTATCGCCAGCTGCACCGCCACGAAGACCGCGTTCAAGGCCACGACGTGGGCACTGACCAGGCCCAGCGTCCAGTTGGACAGGTCAAAGAGAAAGGACGGCGAGATGGCGATGGAGG
Source organism: Candidatus Dormibacteria bacterium (assembly GCA_050734425.1). Lineage (GTDB taxonomy): Bacteria > Chloroflexota > Dormibacteria > Aeolococcales > Bog-877 > Bog-877. The sequence goes on along the minus strand of JBOHUL010000070.1, from coordinate 1,097 downwards.
GCTTCATCACCATGCTGACCAGATCCACCGAGAACATCTGGGGCTGGGCCTGGAGACCGGTGTCCAAGACCCAGAGCAGGGCCAGTCCCCAGACCATGGTCAGCTTGGCCCGGCGGATGGTCGCCGCAGATGTCAGCGCTGATGTCATCGGCTTCAACCTCAGCCCGGCGCGGCCGCGTCCCCCTGTCACAGGATAGCGGCGGCGCTCGCCGTTTCCGGACCGACCCGCCTGCCCGAGGCCGAGGAGACCGGGATCGTGCTCGGCCCGAGTGAGAGACTCGGTCTAACCGCGCTGGTAGAGCCCGAGGAGATGGACGCGGGCGAACTGGAGTGGGCCGAGGTCAGTCATCCGTTCCAAGAGGCAGGCGAGATCGAAGAGGCCTCGGTTGAAGGCGATGTAGCTGGGGTCGCCGTTGAGTATCAACTGCACCCGGCGGAAGCCGGCTCGACGGAGGACCCGCTCCGCCGCCAGGGCGTATTCATGCGGTAGCGGACCGGGTAGGTGGCACGCTCTTGGCGGCCGTAGAGACGACTGGTGAAGTGATGGTGGAAGCGGTTGGGCACCATCCGCACCAGCCAGGCGTTGTAGTTCCAGGCATTGGGGGTGAGGAAGAGAAACCGCCCCCCGGGCCGCAGTACCCGGTGGATCTCCCGGGCAACGGCAGCTGGATTGTCTAGGTGTTCGGCGACCCAGGCCATCACCACCAGATCGAAGTGCCCATCGGGCCAGGGGAGGACCTCCGCCCGGCCGTGGACCACGTGGCTGACGGCCCGGTTGCGGGCCAGGGCCACGGGGTCAGGATCGATGCCGTAGATGAAGTGGGAGCGGGCGTAGACCACGGCGAGGAAGTCGGCGTGGCCGCAGCCGACGTCCAGGACCCGGGTCTCAGCTGTCAGGTGCCGGTCGAGCAGATCCCGGTGGAGCGATTGGCTGTCCTGCCACCCTGGTCGCCGGCGCCGGTAGCTACCGCGATATCTCTCCTGGCGCGCGACTCCGGGTGGGAGCGCCGGCTGTCCCGGCGATCCCGTATCGGTGCTGCCCCCACCCGAACGCGACGCCATCTCGCCTCACCCGCGGTCCCGGTTCTCGCGGCTCC
>JBOHUL010000069.1:0-9695 GCA_050734425.1 Candidatus Dormibacteria bacterium | reverse complement strand
GCACGACCCCATCGGCCGCTTCCAGCGCACGGCGAGCTGGGTCACGACGGTCACCTACGGCACCACCGCGGAAGCCCAGGATGCCTGCCACCAGATCAACCGGGTCCACCGGGCCATCACGGGGCAGCTGCCCCCAAAGAACTCCACCGCCACCTGGCCCGCGGGCAGCCCCTATCGAGCCCAGGATCGCGAGCTCACCCTCTGGGTCCACGCGTCGTTGCTCGACTCCATGCTCGGCACCTACCGGGCGGTGGCAGGCCCGCTCTCGGCGGCCAGGGCCAGCCGCTTCGTCAGGGAGTGGGATCGGGTCGGCCAGCTGATCGGGCTGGCGGCAGGTTCCACTTGGGCCACCGAGGCCGAGATGAGAGAGTGGATCCAGTGCCAGCTGCGGCGCGGGATCGCCCTGCCGGGCGAGGGGTCGCGCCAAGTGGCCCGGGTCATCCTGGCGCCCGGGATCGAGGGGCGGGTCCTGGCCCGCATGACGTCGCTGATGACACTGGGAATGCTCCCCAAGTCTGTTCGGGAGAGGCTGGGCGTGCGGTGGGGCGCGGCCCACCAGGCGGCGTTCGCCGGGCTGGCGGCGGCGCTCCGCGCTGCCCGACCGGCGATGCCCCGGAGCCTGCGCGTCTCCCCCGTCTACGACTACGCCCTGGCGCGGGTCAGCGGCGAGTTGGCCCGAGGCTCGGCCCGGACTGAGCGGATCCTGGAGCGGCTCCAGACCGCAGCCTGACCGGGCCCCAGGTTCCAGACCTGAATCACTGGGCAAGCCCGGTCGTGGGCCAGAATTGAGACCGAGGCGACGTTGAGCGCCAGGTGGCGGCACAGCTCAACCGGCATTGCCACGTAGGCGGCGGCCAACGCCCGTAGGGCGTGCCCGTGTCCGACCAGCGCGTAGTTGGATCGCGGCTGTGCCTTGATGGTCGCCAGGATCTCTCGGCCTCGCTCCAGCACCTGGGCAGCGGTCTCACCGCCGGGGCAGCCGTCCCTCCAGATGTCCCAGCCAGGGGCCAGGCGGCGGATCTCGGCAGTGGTCAATCCCTCGTACGCGCCGTAGTCGAACTCCTGCAGCAGCGCGGTAGTGGTCCAGTTCCCCAGACCTGCCAGCTGCGCCGTGCGCTGAGCCCGCTGCCGCGGGCTGACCCAGGCGGCGGCAAACCGGATCCCCGCGACTATCTGACCGAGTTCCCGGGCCTGGTCCTCACCTGCCACCGTCAGCGGAACGTCGGTCAGCCCGGTGTGGCGGTGGCTCAGGGTCCACTCCGTCTCCCCGTGACGGATGAGGTAGATGGACACGGCAGGTCACTGTAGGGGCAGGAACTGGAGGCCGTGGTCCAGGGCTACCGGGGTAGACTAGGCCCGACGGGAAGTAGCTCAGCCCGGTTAGAGTGCACGGTTCGGGACCGTGAGGTCGGCGGTTCAAATCCGCCCTTCCCGACCAGCCCCCTCCAACCGCGCAAGAGGACCGCCTGTTGCGAGCTGAAGTACCCGCCGTCTTGAGCGCCCTGGGCGCCGCTCTTCAGGTGCTGGCCAAGCGCATCGACGGCGATCGCGTCATCTCCAAGGGACACCTGGACATCGCAACCGGCACTGACCTCAAGAGCCAGGAGGTCATCCGGGCTATTCTCATGGAAGCCCACCCGGCGCACGCATTCGTCGCCGAGGAGGCCGGTCAGCATGTAGCTCCCCGCGCAGAGAGCTACTGGCTCGTCGACCCGATCTGCGGTACCGCGAACTTTGCCTCTCGCCTTCCCTTGTACTGCGTCAATATCGCTCTGGTGGAGCGCGGATGCGTGGTTCTCGGCGCTGTCGGGGACGGAGCGTCTGGCGAGGTGTGGGTGGCCGAACGCGGCAGAGGTGCTTGGACGAAACGGGACACGCGCATGAGCAGAACTTCCGTCGCCGACCGGAGCGCTATCCTAGTCTTGGATCCGGGTCGGCCACAGGGCGTGGAGGCCGTGCGCAGGTCGACGGTCATCCAGCGGGCCATCAGCGATGGTCGTTGGGGCCTACGCTCGTTCAGTTCGACTGTCGATCTCGCCTATCTTGCGGAGGGTCGCGTGGCTGGCGTGTGGCACCCCAACACGACTGCACCGTTGCATTTTGCGGCAGGCACCCTCCTTGCTGCTGAGGCTGGCGCACTGGTATCCGATGAAGACGGCGAGCCGTGGTCCCTCGCGTCGACCACCCTAGTAGCGGCGGCCACGCCCGTCATACACGACGCACTGCTGAACTGGATACCGCCAAGGTGAGCCGCCTGTGCCCGAAGCAGACCTTTCGCCACCCCGTCCACGGCCAGCCGCGTGCAGCCAGCGACAGGGTTCTCCGTGCGGCTCTGTGTAGTGTCCAGCTTTGGTAGGAGGTACCCGAATGCCCAACAAGTCTGCAACCCCTTCCTCGGGCAAACTCAGCCCCGAGGAACGCGCCGCGATGAAGCAGCGAGTCGCCGAGCTGCGCGCCGAGGCCAAAAGAGGCGCTCAGAAGACGGAGGGACTGCAGGCGCTCCGCGAGAGCGTCGCCAAGATGGCGCCAGGAGACCGTGCGCTCGCTGAACGGGTGCACGCGACAATTACTGACGCCGCCCGGGAGCTGACACCGAAGACCTGGTACGGGATGCCGGCCTACACAAACGATGACGGCAAGGTCGTCGTGTCATTCAAGAATGCTGGCAAATTCGGCCAGCGCTACTCGAGCCTGGAGTTCCAGGACTCGGCCCACCTTGACGATGGCGACCTGTGGCCCGTGTCCTACGCGGTGACCAAGTGGAGCACCGCCGTGGAGACGAGGATCCGAGCGTTGGTGAAGGCGGCAGTTGCCTGACCCGAAGGCCCAGGCATTCGCAACCGTCACCCAGCCTGCGAACTCGGCCAGGCAGGCGGCGGCGCCACGCATGAGACGGTCGAGTGGGTGTCGAGTCCCGTTAGCTCTGGCGGATATGGGCGCTCGTCAACGGATTCTGCGGTCGCGGAACCTCTCGGTCCGTGCCCAAACAAAAACTCCTCGGGGTGCAGCCGCAGGCGGTTGGCCGGTACCCACCGACACCGGCGCCGTCCGACGCGCCGGTGTCCCACTCGACGCGTGCGGCAATTTGCTCCAAGGGCGACCTTCCGGACCGCAGACCACACCGATGACCGTCCCCCGCATGTTCCATGAAATACCCTGCGAGACGCGTCCTCTGGCGGCTCGTGCAGGTCGAGGGCTCATGACGCCGCTTGAGGGCGCCAGGTTCGGGCAGAGCGCTGAGGTCAGCCGGGGGCTAGGCCCTACGACCGTCTATGGCACCACGGTGAAACCAGGGGGATGGCCGATTCCCCGGGATTGTGCTGGTGGCGGGCAGTGGCCCCGCTGCCGCGACTGGACCTCCACAGCCATCACCGGACTCAACCGCAGCGGTAGCCTATTCGCCGGGGCATTGGCACGCGGCGGATTCGCCTCACCGCGATATGACAAGCGTGCGTCAGGTCCCCGTGTCGGCGAGACGATGCCCGTTCTGGTCGGGACCGTGTCCACGCAAAGCCACGTCGACGAGTTCGAGGGCTCTGGCCGGCCTGCCGGGGCGCGCCGTGGGTGCCGTCACCTGTGCCCAGCTGGGAGCACACGCTGCGAGCGTTCCCCAGGGTGAGCACCTGCTCGACCTCTACGACACCGCCGTCGCTCGCTTCCAAGCGCCGCCAACGGATCACCGGCATCTTCGTCGACACGAGTCGTCGGGGCCAGGGGACCGCCCGGGCTGCCCTGGAAGACGCCCTGACCGAGGTCGCCGCTAGCGGCAGGGCCAGACCGAGTTAGGCGCCGAGACAACCGTCGGGCGCCGACCGGCCGCCTCGGGCTCTTGCTAGTGTTAGGCGAGACGGGAGAGCGTGGGCGAGGAGGACTCCACCACAGATGACCACCTGGGACCCCGCAGCCCCCAGGGGAGGGGAATCGTCGCGAGAGGGCGCGCCGGTACGTCCCCGAAGGGGGACGAAGTGAGGATCGGGACGGGGGTCTCCCGCTGGCGCGGGATCCTGGCCCGGCCCAACCGGAGTCGATCGGGCGGTTTCTTTCGGCCCCAGCCCTGGCTCCGGAGCGCCCGCGACCTCCCACGCCAGGCACCCAACGTGGTCCTGGGCCTGGTGTTGGTGGCGGTCGCGGTGGCCATCGGCCTCTCCGCGTTCGCCATCAATCAGAACCCGGCGCTGCCCAGCTCCCACTCGGTGCTGGTCTCGGTCAAGCCCAGCGGGCACGATAGGGTCACCGGGGGCGGCCACGTGATCTGGTATCGGTCGGCAGGCTTGCTGGTAATGGACCTCGGAGTGAGCAAGCTGCCGCCCGGGTCGCGGGTGTCCGCCTACCTGGTGCCCCAGGGGGGTTGCGGCGCCTCTCTCCCCAGCGGCGCTCGCCTGCTGGCCAGCGCCCGGACCGACTCGCAGGGTTTCGCCCATCTCAATGGTGAGCTGCTGCAGGTCTCGAACATGCGGTTCTCCAACTGGTCGCTCTGGGTCAGCGGCGCCCGATCGCCGGGTACCCCCGCCGCCTGCGGGGTCATCAGCCTCGCCAACGCCACGCTCAACAGCAGCGGGTGATTCGGGTGCGCCACCGGGGGGCGGTGCCACTTGTGGCGGTGGGGCTGGGGCTCGGACTCTGCCTCGGCGGCTGCGGCTCCACTCCCCACAGCCCTCACCCCGCCTCCAGCCCCAGGCCGGTTGCTGGCTGCATCGCCGCCAAGGCCGTCACCCACGCGACGGTCGACGCGACCATCTCCCTGCAGTTCGTGCCCAAGATCGTCTGCCTCCAGCTTGGTGGCACCGTCACCTGGGTCAACACCACCTCCGACGTCGATCACACCTCGACCGACGAGCCGTCGCTGGCGGCCAAGGCTGGCGACGCCAGCTTGCCGGCCGGCGCTCACGGTTGGAACCTGAAGTTGCCCGCCGGGAAGTCGGCGGAGCGGACCTTCACCAAGGCCGGCGTCTACCACTACTTCTGCATCCCCCACGAGACCCTGGGCATGGTCGGCGAGATCGTGGTGGTGAACGGCAGCTAGGGTAGCCGCGGGATCGGTCGGTGCCGCCTTGAGGCCTGCCTCGCCCCGCCCTTGGGCCCCGGCCTCAAGCTGATGCCATCGTCCAAAGGACGGGGACAATTGGACGAACTGCCACTAGACCCGGCACCTAGCGGCAGCCCGGGACCGGGGTCGGCGGCAGCCGAGGATTCCGGCGGGCCTCTGGCGGCCAGGCTCCGCCCAAGGGACTGGGACGAGTTCCTGGGCCAGCAACGGCTGCTGCAAGACCAGGGGCCGCTGGCGCCGACCCGTAAGGGGACTGCACTGGGCTCGGTCGTGTTGGTCGGGCCCCCCGGCAGTGGCAAGACGACCATGGCCCAGCTCTTGGCCCGGGCCCAGGCGGCGCATCTGATCTCGCTCTCGGCGGTGAGCGCCGGGGTGGGAGACATCCGCAGCGCCGTCCAGGAGGCGCGCAGTCGCCGCCGCGTCGGCCAACGCACGTACCTCTTCCTGGACGAGATCCATCATTTCAGCCGACCTCAGCAGGACGCCCTCCTGCCCCACGTCGAGTCCGGGCTGCTGACCCTGATCGGCGCCACCACCGAGAACCCGAGCTTCCAGCTCTCGGGTGCGCTCCTGTCCCGGGTCCAGGTGCTGGATCTGGAGCCGCTCCAGGACCCGGACTTGAGCCAGATCCTGGACCGGGCCCTCGCCGACGAGGAGCGCGGCCTGGGCCGGCGCCATCTGCGCCTGAGTGAGGAGGGGCGGCGGACTCTGGTCCGCCGCTCGGGCGGAGACGGCCGGGTGGCGCTCAACGCCCTGGAACAGGCCGCCAACGGCGTGGCCGACGGCGGGGAGATCGACCAGGGGCTGGCGCTCCGGGCGCTGAGCAGCCCGGTCTTGCGCCACGACCGGGCCGGGGATCTCCACTACCAGCTGCTTTCGGCCTTCATCAAGAGCCTGCGGGGAAGCGACGCCGATGCCTCGCTGTACTGGCTGGCGCGGCTTTTGGAGGCGGGCGAGGACCCGCTGGTGCCCGCGCGGCGGATGGTCATCCTCGCCTCGGAGGACGTCGGCCTGGCGGACCCGCAGGCACTGCAATTGGCGGTGGCGGCCCACACCGCGGTCAGGGCGGTGGGGATGCCGGAGTGCCGGCTGCCGCTGGCGGAGGCGGCGATCTTTTTGGCCATGGCCCCCAAGAGCAACAGCGTCATCTCCGCCTACGGCAGGGCCCTGGAGGACGTCCAGCAGCACCTTCACCTGCCCGTCCCGCTGCACCTGCGCAATGCCGTCACCGCCCGCGACCGGCTCCAGGGATTCGGGACCGGCTACCAGTACGCCCACGACGACCCCGAGGGGCTGGTCGGCCACGACCACCTCCCCGAGGAGATCAAGGACCACGGCTACTACCAACCCTCAGCCCACGGGCAGGAGCCGACCCTGAGCCGCCGCCTGGAGGCTGCCCGACGCCGTCGCCGCGACCCGGCAACCGAGGGCTGACCGGGCCAAGGCGCCCTGGCCTCCCCGTCGGGCACCCGCGCGGCGGCCTATAGCCCGGCCGCGACTCCCTTCCCCGGAGCGGTCGCCAAGGGCCATCATGTGGAGGTGGAGATCTCCCGCCTCGCCCGTCTGGCGGAGCAGCTTCGGCGGGCACACCGGGAGTCCACCCCGCTGCTGCTGCCCAACGCCTGGGATCCCGCCAGTGCCAGGCAGGTGGTGGCGGCCGGCTTCCCCGTCGTGGCCACCACCAGCGGCGGCGTCGCGGCCTCCCTCGGGGGCGAGGACGGAGAGAGGACTCCGGCCGACGACATGCTGGCTGCGGTCACTCGTATCGCCGGGGCGGTGGAGTGCCCGGTCACGGCCGATCTGGAGTCCGGATACGGGCTCCCGCCCCACGAGCTGGCCCGGCGCCTGCTCCAGACGGGGGCCGTGGGCTGCAATCTCGAGGACAGCGATCACCGCAACGGGGGGCTGGTGGACGCAGCCGTCCAGGCGGCACACCTGCGCAGCTTCAAGGAGGCGGCCCGAAGCCTGGGCGTGGACCTGGTGCTAAACGCCCGGGTGGACGTCTTCCTGCGCCAACTGGGAGCGCCCTCGGAGCGGGTGACCCTGGCCCTGGAGCGCGCCTCCCTCTACGCCGAGGCCGGCGCCGACTGCGTCTACCCCATCCTGGCGTCAGAGGAGGAGCTGGGCCTATTCGCCGCCCGCCATCCGGGCCCGGTCAACGGCCTGCCGCGCGGCGGAGCGGCCAGCCTCGAGCGCTTGGTCACGATGGGCCTGGCCCGAATCAGCCTGGGCACGGGATTGCAGCGCCTGGCGCTGGGGGACCTGGGGCGGCGGCTTCGGGCCCTGGCCCAGGGCGACCCGAGCTGGGCGAAGGAAGCCTGAGCCCGACCGGGAGAGATCGCCTCCCGGTCTCAGACCCCCTCCGCCGCGGCCTCCTGGCTCTCAGCAGGAGTCTCGGCCGCCTCTGCCTCCTCACCCTCGGCCGCGGCAGCCGGAGCCTCTTCCTCCTCCTGCACCCTCGGCGCCGCGATCTTGGCGATGACCTCCTCGGGGTCCAAGGTGGCCGCCAGCTCCACCCCGTCGGGCAGCTGCACCGCGGAGAGTCGGACGGCGTCGTCGATCTCGGCCAGGCCGGAGATGTCTAGGGAGATCTCCCCGGGGATGGCGTCCGGCAGGCAGCTCACCTCCAACTGGTGGACGAGGTGCAGCAACTCGCCGACGTTGAACTTGGTCGCGGGAGCCTCCCCCACCAGGACCACCGGGACCTGGACTGTGAGCTTCTCCTTCAGGTTGACCTGGAAGAAGTCGACGTGGATGGCGCGGCTGTTGCGAGGGTTGAGCTGCAGCTCCTTGACCAGTACCGGCCGCGGGCTGCGCTCGCCGACGACCCGGAGCTGGAGCAGGTGGCTGCGGCCGGCGTGCTGGAAGAGGCGGGAGAACTCCTTGTCGGCGACGTCGACCGGGACCGACGCCACCTTGTGGCCATAGACCACGCCGGGCAGCCGTCCCTGGCGCCGCAGTCCCCCCACCTTGCGGCCGGTTAGCTGACGGGGCGCCGCCTCCAGGGAGAAGTCCATGAGCCTCCAGAGATCAGATCCCAGTTCCGCCCTGGTCAATGACCGGGGCTGCCGGATCGTAGCAAATCGGCCTTCAGCCGACGCCGGCCCCCGCCCGCTCACCCCCGAAGCGGCGCTCGACGTACTCCACGATCGCCCCGAGGCTGGTCCCGGGGGTGAATACCTCGTCCACCCCCTCGGCCTTGAGCTCCCCGACCTCGGAGTCGGGGACGATCCCACCACCGAAGACGACGATGTCCTCCGCCCCGCGCTCGCGCAGGAGCCGGAGAACCTCGGGGAAGAGGGTCATGTGGGCCCCGGACAGCAGTGAGATCCCGATCCCGTCGACGTCCTCCTGGATGGCCGCTTCGACCACCTGGGCCGGGGTCTGGCGCAGCCCGGTGTAGATCACCTCGACCCCTGCGTCCCGCAGTGCCCGCGAGATCACCTTGATGCCGCGGTCATGCCCGTCCAAACCCACTTTGGCCGTGAGAATGCGGATCGGTCGCCCAGCCACAGTGCCAGTCTGATATGGGAGGCGGCCACCGAGCAAGTCGGCAGCGGCAGCCGGGCCACGGTTCCGGCGCTCTGGCTGTGACTGCGATCCACCCTGCGCCGGGCCCGGCCCCGGTGGCAGGGCCGCGCTGTCCCCAATACTGGCGGGATGGAGCTACCGGCCATCTCCGACTCGGACCTTGCTGACCGCTCCGAAGCGCTCCTTCTGGGCATGACCTGGGCCGAAACGAACTTCTCCCAGGGGACCGCCTGGACCCTGGCCGCCGATCTGGCTGAGAGCCTGGTCAGCGAGGGCACGCTCGATCCCCAAGACCTGCTCCGGCGCTGGTCCGGCTCCAAGCCGTCCCCGGACTTCGGGTCGACTTCTTTGACCGCCCTGGCGCTGGAGCTCTTTCGCCGGGGCTTCCCGAGCCAGGGTCTGGGCGAGGCCGCTGCCCGACTCCGCCCCGGCCGGAGCGGCGACGGCCCCCTGCCGAGGGTCCTCCCGATCGCGATCGCCGCCCGTCGCGACGGCGCCAAGCTCAAGCGCTGGGCGGCGTTGGCCGCTGGGGTGACCCACGCCGACCCCTCGTCACGGCTGGCGGCGGTGGCCGCGTGCCTGCTGGCACGGGACCTTCTCACCCACAGCCTGGAGGACAGCCTGCCGCGGGTCGGCCAGGCGCTCCGCGAGGAGGCCCCACCGCGGCTGGCCGAGGTCTTCCTCCGCCCCTCGCGCACCGGGGAGCCACTGACAGGCGATGACGCCGTCGCCGTCTTGAGCCAGGCCATCCACTCGCTCCACGACGCCCCGGGGCCCCAGGCCGCCGTAGCCGCGGCCAGGGGCTGGGCGGACCCTGGGAGCACCGCTCTGGCCCTGACCGGGGGGCTGGCCGGCGCCGCCTTCGGGACCCCCAAGTTCGGGTCGGACCTGCAGGGCATCGGCGACGGGCTGCGGCAGCGGCTCCTGGGGGTCAGCGCCCAGCTGGTGACCCTGCAGGCCGGGCCTAGAGGCCGCGCGGCACCCACCAGCGGGCGGGGATCCCGGGTGGGCAACGGCCAGGGGCCTCACTGATGGCCTCGGCCGAGCTGATAGTGGACGGGACCAACCTCGCCTGGGCCTGGCCCAGGACCCGAACCCACCTGCTTCGGAAGGCGTA
>JBOHUL010000068.1:0-4552 GCA_050734425.1 Candidatus Dormibacteria bacterium | reverse complement strand
GTAGCGGAAGGGGACGCTCAGCCCCGGGCTGCGGCTCGGGCGGATCATGCGCCTCCTTTTTACATGATAGCTATTGGGTAAATAGTACGCCCTCGGCGTCAGCGGGCAGCGGGGCCCACCTGCTCATTGCCCGGGACCGCCGGCTGGGTGGCTGCAGCCGCCTCTGCCGCTCCAGCCTGGCCCTAGGCCGCTACAGACGAGGGTCAACCGGCTCGCTCTCGAGGGCCAGCACTCCGAACACGCACTCGTGCACTCGGTGCAGGGGCTCTCCCGAGACGAAGCGCTGAAGCCCCTCGATTCCCAGCCCGAACTCCCTGATCGCAAGGGAACGCTTGCGACCCAGGCCCCTGCTCTTCAGCCGTGTGACATGCTCCTCATCCGTGTACTCAGGGCCGTAGATGATCCGCAGATACTCGCGACCCCGGCACTTTATGCCCGGCTGCACCAACCCCCGTTGGCCCCGGTGAACTACGGAACAGGGCTTGACGACCATCCCCTCCCCTCCTCCCGAGGTCAGTTGTTCCCACCACTCGGTGGCCCGGTCAACTTGGGCCTGGTCCTCCACGTCTACAACCAGGGACTGCGTGACTCGAAGCAACCCTGGGTCGGCGCCAGCCAACCGGCCAATCAACTCGAGGTGCCACCTGTGGTCACGCAGAGCGCGCACGGTCCTCCCGCCAGCGAGAAGCTGGAACGGCGCCAACCGAACGTCCTCGATGGACGAGACGGTCCAGCAGTACCGGCGGTAGGCGTCTCGGAAGGACTCCGCCATATCACGCCTTGCCCGCGTCCGATCAATCGCCTGACCAACGTCAATACCCCGGTCGGCTGCCTGGTCCAGGGACTCAAGTTCAGCAGCGAGGGCCGCCAGCGCCGCACTCCCCACAGAAGCGTATTGGCGCCGCAGCAGCTCCTCAGCCTTCAGCGACCAGGGCAGCAGCTCGCAGTCAAGGGCCAGCCAGTCTGTCTCAAGCTCTTCCCACAGCCCGCGCGTGGAGACGGCCGTCCGCAGCCGCTGCAGCATCTGCGCCTCCAGCTGTGCCTCTGAGAAGAACCTACGGCCGGTCCTGGTGTAGATGCAGCCACCGATCTCGGACTCGATACCGAAGCGCCGTCGAGCACTGGACGGGTCGCGACAGACGACCACGACTGCCCTTGACCCCATGTGCTTCTCCTCGCACACCACCTCCTTCACGCCCGCACTCCGAAAGGCGGCGAACGCCTCGGCCGGGTGCTCCAACAGGCCCTGCCGCTCCGACGTCTGCGAGGGAGCCATGGTCGGTGGCAGATAGACCAGCCACCTGGGATCAATGGCGAACCGGGACATGATCTCCAAGGCTGCCGCGGCATTCTCTTCCCGAATGGTGATGTGCGTTCCCGTCACACGGACCTCGATGACCCTCTTGCCGAGCACGTCCGCGACGTCCAGCTCGAGGGTCGTTCGGTCCGCATCGCCTCCAGCGGCGCGGGCCTCGGCCTCAAGTGGGCGGACCGGCTCGTAATAGACGGTCCTGGCAGGCACGGAAACGATCTCCCGTTCCGGGTATCTCAGTGCGGTCAGCCGGCCACCGAAGACGCAGCCGGTGTCGAGACAGATCGTGCCATTGAGCCAGACGGGCTCCGGCACCGGGGTGTGGCCGTAGACCACCAGGGCCCGGCCTCGGTACTCCTCGGCCCACGGATAGCGGATCGGCAAGCCGTATTCGTCAGTCTCGCCCGTCGTGTCCCCGTAGAGGGCGAAGGCACGAACTGCGCCCGACGCCCGTCCGTGCATCGCCTCGGGGAGACCGGCATGAGCGACCACAAGCCTCCCCTCGTCCAGCACCAGATGGGCCACCAGTCCGTCTATGAAGCGGAGGACCTCGAGTGAGAATCCAGGCTGCTCGGCCGCCAGCTGTTCCAGCGACTGCCCAAGCCCGTGGGTCGGTGCGACATCCCGGCCGCGAAGCGCCCGCAGCAGCCTCACTTCATGGTTGCCCGGAAGGCATATCGCGTGGCCAGCTGACACCATCCCCATCACCAGTCTCAACACAGCCGGCGAGGCCGGACCACGGTCGACCAGATCACCGAGGAAAATGATCCGCCGTCCCTCGGCGTGGGAGGCGTCCGTCGCAGTGTCATTGACCTCATAGGCCAGTTCGCTCAGGAGGGCACGCAGCTCATCGAAGCATCCGTGTACGTCCCCCACAATGTCGAATGGTCCGTGGTCGTCGCGAGCATCGTTCCACAGACGTTGCCGCTCGAACACGGCGGCGTCGATCTCTTCAACACCCTTGAGAACGTAGACGCGATGGAAGCCCTCCTTGCGCAGTCCCCGCATCGAGCGCCGTAGCTGATCCATCTGGTTGCGGATCACGTGGTTGCCAAAGTTGCGATCAGTGCGCCCGCGGTTACGGTCTACACAGACGCGCTCCGGTACGTCCAGCACGACGGCGACCGTGAGGACGTGCTGCCCCTTTGCCAGAGCCACCAGTGGGCGCCGCGCTTCAGCTTGAACACTAGTCGCATCAATGACTGCCAGGCGCCCAGCCGCCAGGCGCTTCGCCGCGATGAACTGCAACACGTCGAAGGCGGCGGTGGTCACTGCCTGGTCGTTGGGGTCGTCGCTGACCAGGCCGCGGCAGAAGTCGGACGAAAGGATCTCGGTCGACCTGAAATGGCGGCTCGCAAAGGTAGATTTGCCCGAGCCGGAGGCTCCGATCAGCACGACGAGCGAGAGCTCCGGAATCTTCACGGCGCTCACCTGCGGAACACCGCCATCTGCGTGGGCTGACCCGCCCCCGGGTCCCGGGGGCCGATGCCGGAGTGGTCCACCTCGTAGCCGTAGCTCTGGGCAGCCTGGGCCGACCAGCGCTGGAACTGGTCCCGGGTCCACTCGAAGCGGTGGTCCCGGTGGCGGAGCGACCCGGCAGGAAGGGACTCGAAGTGGGGGTTGTACTCGAGGTTTGGGGTCGTGATCACCACCGTCTGGGGTCGCGCCCGCCCGAACACAGCGTGGGAGAATGCCTGCAACCGCGATGGTTCCAGGTGTTCGATCACTTCGACGATGGCGGCCGCGTCGAACCCCTCGAGACGACGATCCCGGTACGTCAGCGCACTCTGCAGGAGCTGGACCCGCTGCCGTTGCCGCGGTGCCATCGTGTCCAGGTGCAGCCGCTTGGCTGCGACTTCAAGGGCACGTACCGAAACATCCACCCCGACGACCTGCTCGATCCCCTGCTCTTTGAGCAGTGCTCGGACGAGCTTTCCCGACCCACAGCCGAGGTCGAGGACTCGTGCCGCTCCAACTTCGCGCAGAGCTGTGACAACCGCGGCGATGCGTTCATCGCCAAGCCGCAGTGGCTTCTCTAACGCCTGCTCCTCAGCGTCGTGCCCTTCCTGCTGGGCGTCGGGGTCGTGCTCCCCTTCGTCGGCGAGCCGGGCGAGGGCGTCACGGGTGAGGCGGCGGTCATGGCGCAGGTACCGGAGAGCGATGAGCTCTCTCTCCGGATGGTCGGCCAGCCAGGCGCCACCGCGCCGAAGGAGCTTGTCCACCTCATCGGCACCCACCCAGTAGTGCTTGTCGTCGTCGAGCACCGGAAGGAGCACGTAGAGGTGCCCGAGGACGGAGCGCAGCGGCGCATTAGTCCGGAGCGTCACCGCGAAGAATCGGCTCTCGCCCCACGCGGGGAACGCGGGATCCAGCTCAAGCGAGTGGGCGGTGACTTCGTACCCAATGGGTTCGAACAGCCTGCGCAGCACCCCCTCACCGCCACGAGAGGGTACGACCGGCAGCTGGACCTCAAGGGGTAGCGGCTGATCCACCAGCTCCGGCCGCTCGCGGCTTCGCCCCGCCATGGCCGTGCCAAAGACCTTGGCGAGGGTCACAGACATCAATGACGACAGTGCGTACGGTCGGTCATTGACGTACTGACCGAGCGAGAACTCATCTCCACCGCCGCCACGGTGATTGCGCACAAGGCCGATAGGATCGACGTCGAGCACAAGAGCAACCTGGCAGAGCTCGTCGCCGGCGTAGGGGTAGAAGACGTGGGCGACACCGACGCTCACCTCAAACGACTGGAGGTGGCTCGGGTTCTTGTGGAGCAAGAGGCCCAAGTCAGTCGCCGGTCGGTGAGTTGTTGAGATGGTGAGGATCACAGGCAAATCAGCCGTTGGACAAGTAGCGATCCCGGATCGTGGCTCCTGATTTTAGTCAGGCTATCGCCAATGGGACGCAGCCCGCCAACGCTGCGGCGCTGGCCCCTGACTTGAGGTCATACGCCAGCTGTGCCCTGCGCGCTTCGGGGGCAGCGCAAGGGCAAGAGCGCCGCGTCGCAGACCAAGCCACCGCACCAGCCCGGCCGGCCTCCGCCTGCCCCGGGCCACCTCGGCTAGCTCTGGGCGCCAGATGGGGCGTGAGCCGCACCCACCTGGGGTGCGCCCGCGGGTCGAAGGTGGGCGACGCAGAGCGAAGGTGCGACGAGCGGATCAAGCCCGGTCGCCGTTGCGCCCAGGCCCAGTTCCGAGAGGGCGCCCCGGAGAAGACCCAGGTGGGCCGAGCACACGAGTT
>JBOHUL010000067.1:0-8727 GCA_050734425.1 Candidatus Dormibacteria bacterium | reverse complement strand
CCCGGTAGGTCTTGAGACCCGGGTCCTCGCTCACGAGCTCGCCGTCAGGGGTCTGGACTCCCAGCTTCCCGGCCCAGTCCTGCTCCACTCGGAGCACGTGGCCGACGATGCGGTCCCGGTCGCGCCCGCCGCCCCGGGCGCCCTTGCGCATCTCCGCCGACACCCGGCTGCGGACGCCGTCGAAATAGGCCCAGCAGGCCTCGAGCAGCTTGAGCTCCCTGGACAGCTCCTGCTGCGACACCGGCTGCCGATCGGTGCCGGCGAAGGCGAAGGAGATGCCCCAAAAGTCGGTGGAACCGGTACCCGAGTACTCCTCGATGACCTCGGGGTGGGTGCTGGCGGCGAAGCGCTGGTCCATCCCCGCCACCTTCGCCACCCTGGCGTAGCGCGGGAGGTAGGCCCGCAGGGTTGCGATCGCCGCCTCGCCGCTCTTGCCGCCCCGCTCCAGGCCGGGCCAGTCCGGGGCCACGGCCACTACCTTCTTGGCCCTGGGGCCGACCTCGAGGTTGACCCTGAGTTGCTGTTCCATCAGTAGCGGCCGAAGTCTAGCAGCGGTCCGTGGCGCGGCCGCCGGCAGTCCGGCGCGCTCCCGGATCGAGGGCCTATGGGTCAGCGGCAGAGGGGGCCAGTGCCCGCCCCCGGCCGCAGTCGCCTGACGCGGATCACCATAGGGGGATGTCAGTGAGGCGCGGAGCAGGAGGTCTGCTCGCCATCCTCTTCCTGGGGGCGTGCCTTGGAGGCTGTGGCCGGGGCGCGGCGGCTCCCACAGCGGTGGCGCCCACGCCTCCACATCGTCTCCCTGAGACCATGGCGGCGGCGCCCAGCAGTTGCCCAGGGCCGCTGCCCACCACGGCCGTCCCGGGTCTGGGGCGGCTGGTGGGGGATGGGCCGGTCTTTCTCCGGGCGACCCCAACCGACGGGCAGCTGATCTTTCTCATGTCCGGGGTGCCCGAGGTGGACGGGGTTTACCCGCTCAAGGTCGACTGGATCCTGGCACCCGGCTTCAAGGGCGAGATGGTGGTCAGCGGCCGGGCCCTGAGCGGCCAAGCACCGGTGCTCTTCGCCTTCAACGGTGGCGGGAGCTCACGGGCGGCTTTGAGCGTGAGCTCCCCGAGCCCCCACTACGTCCCCTACGCCGGCCTCATCGAGCTGCCCCACGCAGGCTGCTACCAGGTGACTGTCGGGTTCCCCGGCGGCAGCTGGTCGGCGACATTCGGAGCCGGAAGTTGAGTGCTGCCGGCCGCGCTCCAGGAGAGGGCGCTAAGGTGAGGGCGGGCGGGTTGGACGGAGGAACGCCAGATGCCGTTGGCGGTGGGAACCCACGAGATCCGGCAGGGATCGGGGAGTGTCTGGCTCCGCACCAGCCGGACCGGCCTCGGTCGGCGCGCCGGGCACGACCTGGCCTTGGAGGTGACCCGCTTTGAGGGTCGGCTCACGGTGGCCGAAGACCCCGGGCGCAGCTCGGTCGAGGTCAGCCTGGACAGCCGCTCCATCCTGGTGCGGGAGGGAACGGGTGGGGTCAAGCCGTTGACCGACAAGGACCGCAGCGACATCAAGGGGACCATCGAAGGGCGCAGCCAGCTGGACGCAGGCCGCTTCCCTGAGATCACCTTCCGCTCAAAGGATGTTCGTGGCACCGCCGAGGCCCTGGACGTGGCCGGCGAGCTCACCATCCGGGGACAGACCCGCCCAGTTCGGCTGCGGGCTGCCGTCGACCACTCCGGCCGGCTCCAGGGGTCGGCGACGCTGGTCCAGTCGGAGTTCGGCATCCGTCCCTACACTGCGTTCCTGGGAGCGCTGCGACTGGCGGATCAGGTCCAGGTGCGCTTCCAGCTGCAGCTCCCCACCCATTGACCTAATCGCCACCGGAGCGGCTCGCCGGCTCACGGCGCCAACGCCCTCCGGGTGGGTCAGCTCCACCCAACCTGGATGGTTGCCCGCCACAGTTGCAGTCCGCCGGGCTCACCGCGGACGCTCACCCCGCCGGGAGTCGTCGGAGGACGGTTCCAGAGCACGAGGTAGAGGTCCGAGGCGGTGCCCACGATCTCTGAGTCGGCGTCTCCGAGACCGCGCCACGCCTTGACCCCTCCCGGGTCCAGGTGGACCAGCCAGTTGGTGGGCGTATCGAGGCAGTGGACGGCGAGAGTGCGATCCTCGGTGACCGCCCTCGGGTTCCATTCTCGGGAGGCGAAGCCGAGGAGGAGCTCGTCGATCCCGTCGACGGCGAACTGGGGGTCGAAGCCGCTGATGGCCCCACAAGCGGCTTCGGCATCGGCTCGGTGGATCGCCGTCTCGTGGGCTTGCCGGCGAGCCCAGAAGGCGAGGGGGGAGGGCGCCTGAAGGAAGGTCCAGCACTGAAGCTCGGGATCGGCTGCGCGAAGCGTCCGCACCAGCTCGGCGTGACCGTCCTGGAACCAGGCCAGCAGCTGCCCATCGTCTGGGCCGCGAGCGAGCACCTCCTCCTCGGAGAGCGCCTCCAGCAGCTTGGGGCTGCCCTGGGCCACGTGGGCCGCCGCCCACCGGTGCACGTAGCCGACGTGGCGCAGAAGCTGCCTCACCTGCCACCCGGGGCACGGGGGCACAGCCGCCGCCATCCCGGCTCGCGCCGCCGCCCGTGCCAGCAGCTCTCCGTCCACCTCCAAGGCCGAGAGATGCTGTTCGACCTCCACCGGGGCATCTTCGCGTACTTGGAGTCGCGGGATTGTCACCCGGTCCGTCCGTGGTTGGGTTACGGGCTTTGGCCGGCGGTGGGAACGGTCAACGCCGAGCCACCCTTAGTTGGCCGCCCCCCGCTAAGGATGGCCAGGGAACGATCGGTTCAGCGGGCGCTCTTGCGAGTGAAGGCCGTCTCGGCCTTCGCGACGTCCTGGACCAGGTTCCCGAGGGCGAGGTTGACGTCGTCCAGGTGATAGCCCCACTGGGGGCCCAGCGACGCGGAGACCGTGGGCCGGACGCCAACTTGGAGCTTCGTCACCTGGAGCCAGGTGGCACCGTCCTGGCTGCGGCAGCTGGCCCGGTAGAGATCGGGGTAGGTCACCCAGGGCGTTGTCACCGCCGGGCCGGACGGGCTCGACGTGGAGCTGGGGAAGTAGGGGAGCAGGTCGGCTTCGCCCCCGGTCAGGGCCGCGGGATTGACGCAGGCCACGGCGACCCCGGACCGCTGCCTCTGACCCGATTGCAGACTCACCCCCTGACCGGGGCGGCCGAAGTTCGAGTTTGAGGGGGGGCGCGACGGGAAGCTGGAGTAGGCGATGACGCAGCCGACCTCCCCGTCCTTGGTGCATAGAGGCAGGTGTTTGAAGGTCTGCCCAACGATCTTGCCCCGGGGGACGGTCACGTTGCCGCCGAGAATCATCGCCAGCACCGTCCGGTGGCGCAGACCGGGGTTGTCGTCGACTTGGCTGCGAAGGAGCCGGATCAGCATCGCCGCCCCTTGCGAGTGGCCGATGAAGATGACCGGCCGCCCGTGGTTGTCCTGGGCCAGGTAGTGGCGCCAGCCCTGGAGCAGGCTCTGGTAGGCGACCTCGTCGCCCTGGGGGTCGCCACCGAGACCGTGCAGGAGCAGCGAGAGCGCCGTTCGCTGGCGGTACATGGGCGCCCAGACCCGGCAGACAGACGAGAACTGCGCCGCCTGCGCTTTGGCCGATGCCACCTCCTCCTTCTGGACGGCGAGGTCGGAATTGTCCGAGAGTTCCTTGCTGACCGTGGGGTAGATGTAGAAGCAGTCGAACTTGGATCTGAGATCCGGGGAGCGCCCTTCCACAGTGCGCTGGCCCGCGGCTTGGACCACGGTGGTCCGGAGGCTGCCGGCGCAGGGATCGTTTGACGTCCCCGGGCGGCAGAGCCAGACCGTGCCCGCGGAACTGCCTCCCTTGGGGTCGGCGGAGTTGGACCCGAGTCCGGCACAGCCGGCCAGCAGCACGGTGGCGACCGCCACAGCCGGCAGCTGGCGCGAGAGGTGCCGTGTCCGGGATAATAGGCAACCAGGTTGCATAACGCCAGTCTAGGTCGATGATGAGCGTCGGGTCAAGTGTCCCAGTCCAGTTCGGCGACCTGCTGGCGCTGGCGCGGCGCAGCTGGATCCAGCGGATGGCCGCGGGTCTACGGGAGCAGGGTTACCCCGACTACCGCCGCAGCGATGCCGCGGTATGTCGACTGCTGCTGCGGGGGCCCGTGTCGCTGGGCCGACTGGGCCGGATTCTGGGGGTGAGCCGCCAGGCTGGCCGCAAGGTGGCGGATGGCCTGGTCCAGCGAGGACTGGGGGAGATGCGGCGGGACGTGCGTGACTCCCGCCGAGTGAATGTCCATCTCAGCCGCCGAGGACAGGCCTATGGCCATGTCGTGGTTGCGGTGGTCGAGCGGCTCAATCGGGAGGTCGCCATCCAGGCCGCCCCGGCTGACCTGGCGGCGGCGAGGCGGGTGCTGTCGCTGCTGTCGAGGCCAGGCGACCCCCTGGGGCAGCTTGCCGAGGACGGTTCAGCGGAGTGGTCGGAGCCGCCCGGAGGGTGACCGCCCGATGCGCCGCGGGCCGGGGGTCAGTTCGATCGGTCCGTGGGGGCGCGGGAGCGTGCGGCGGAACGGGAAATGTCAGCAGCGGCCCGGCCGACCCCACCCCCGCGACGCCGTGAGGGCCTTCTGCCACAGTAGGGGCTGACAGGACCCTCCCCGTCTCGACCAAGGGCCTGGACGCGCGGTAATCTCCTGGGACTTTGCGGCTCACGGGGACGGTTTGGCTGCAGTCTCCAGGGATCGGAGCCGGCCGTCGTATGGGGCCATCCCATCGGTGCAGTGGCAGCGGCGGCATGGGTATCCCCTGGGTATTGGGCATTTGGTGGCTGTGGCGCCGTCTGCGTTTGGGCGGCCGCCTTCTCCTTCACCTACGTGGCTCTGTTCGTGGAGCTTCCCGTGATTCGCGCTGGCGTCGGGGTATTCCCCGCGAGCTCTGACGCGACTCCCTGATGTGCGCATAGATCGGGTCCGCGCCTAGCCTTCGGGAGCCGCTGCGGTGCGCAGCAGGTTCGTGCGTCAAGGGTCAGGTGCCGAGGACCGAGCGCTGAGCGTCCCGGCGACGGTCCAGCTTTTCTGGGAGCGGCGTGAAGCCGGCAGACTTGTACGTGGCGACGGCAGCAGCATTTGAGCTCGGGGTTGAGACCACGGCGCTTGAGCACCCCAGTTCTCGTAGTGTGGCTGCGGCGGCGATCGTGATCGCCCTGCCGTAGCCATGACCCCGATGTTCCCGGTGGACGCCCATCGGTTCGATCAGCCCCGGTCTCCCGGTCCCCGCCGACCACACCGTCACCGCCGCCACCGCCGTGTCCTGTTCGTCGCAGGCAACCAGACACCGGGCCTCGGCGTAGGGCAATCCGGCCGCCATCAGGTGCCAGCGCTCGTCGGTGAAGGTCGACCTCTCAAAGGATGCTCGCTGCACGGCGGCTCGCACGTGCGCCCGCTTTTGTCCGATCGCCTCGATCCGGATTCCTGGCACAGCCACCGGCTCCGTGAGGTCGCGGCGTAGCGGCGTCCACGGCTCGTCGGGCTGCCAACCGGCCTCCGCCAACAGATCTTGTACCAGAGCTGCCGTCGGCGCTTCGACATACACCGTTCCCGCTCCGAGCACTCCGCGCTCCGGCTGAGTCATGTCAGCAACCAGCCGGGTCCCCAGCGCCCCGTCCTGAAGTGCATCCGGGGCGATCGCCAGCCGCAACAGGTCATGCTCGTCCAGCAGCCCGATCGCCAGAATCTGTCCATCTCGAGTCCAGCTGCGAGTCGCGGCGGCCGTTGCCTCTGCCCCAAATCTCCAGAACCAGCCCAAATCTCCCGGATGCAACTGGGCCGGAACTCCCTCGGATTGCCACTTCCGGAGCGCATCCACCATCTGGCCAAGCTCATCGACTCGCGGTCGGCTCAGTTCGGTCGCCACAGAGGATGGATCGTAATGGCCACCGTCAATCCGCGGCAACGTTCGGTGGAGCTGGATGTGGCAATTGCGCCCGGCCTGAGTCTGCCCCCTGGAGTCGACTACTGCTTGTCTAGGATTGCGCCCAGAAACTCCACCACCGTGTGGGTGGCCAGGTAGGCCGTGACTCCAGTTCCCACGTCGAGCAGGGGGTTGACCTCGACCAGGTCGAAACCCAGGATTCGCTGGCGCTTGGCCACCAACCGGAGACTGTCACGCAGCTCGCAGTAGCTCATCCCCTCGGGTTCGGCCGAAACGCAGCCCGGGACCAGCGCCATGTCGAGTACGTCGATGTCGATCGAAACGTAGCAGCCGGCCCCTTCGGGTATGTCCGCCAGCAACGAGCCCTCGGGATCCGAGCGGAACTCCTCCATCATCACCACCCGGTTCAGGTCTTGAAGCGAGTCCTGCAGCATCCGCTCGGTGTTGCGCAGGCTGCGGATCCCGACCTGGGTCAGGCTCTGTACCTGGGGCAGGCGCCGGAGCTGGCGAAAGGCGTGCTGGTTGGTGTACTGCAGGCCGTGGACGAAGGCCATGTAGTCCAGATGGGCGTCGAAGTGGAGCACGTGGCAGGGCTCCTCGATGCCTCTGACGACGGGATAGGTGATGGCGTGGTCCCCGCCCAGAGCCACCAGCAGAGCTCCGGCCTGGTGGATGGCGCGCGCGCTCTCGGTGATGTTGGCGAAGGTGCCCTCGACGTTGGTGGGGAGGATGTCGGCGTCGCCGCAGTCGACCAGCTGCCCTCGCTCTAGGACGCTGCCCAGGAAGCGCCGCCCTTGCTGGGGATCGAAGTAGCCCGGCTCCGGGCCGACGAAGCGCAGCGAATGCTCCCGGATGGCCCTGGGTCCAAAGCGGCTGCCGGGCATGAACGGTGAGCCCTCGTCGGTGGGGACCCCCAGCACCGCCACCCGCGCCTCGAGGGAGCGGAGATCGGTGGTGATCGGGGCGCGCAAGAAGCTGGGAATGCCGGTGAAGGGCATGTCCAGCCGTCCCTTGGGTTCTCCCGCTATGCCTGCCATTTCCTTTGGTTCAGCCGGGCCGCACCCGCAGCAGGATCGGGCTCGGGTTCCAGCCGTTGCAGGGGTTCTGGTCCTGGGGGCAGGCGGAGACCCCGATCAACAGGTCGGAGAGGAGCTCCAGCACCAGCCGGTCACCGGGGCGGCTCTCGGGCACCAGGCTCTGGATCCGGCCGTCGGCGGCGACCGGTGAGTTCTGGAAGACGTTGACCGGATCGGGCAGCTGCCAGCTCTCGACCCCGTAGGCGCTGAGGGCACGGGTCAGGTTGTCCCGGCAGTTGGGGTGGTCTTCCAGTCCGTAGTCGAGGCGGTAGCGCCCCTGGTCGCACATGGCGAAGAGCAGGTCATGGACCCCGACCCTGTCCTCGACCACCCGCAGCAGCGGGCGCCGGCGGTTGGAGGCTAGGACGCCGCCCTGGCGCAGCCGCAGCGACCCGAGGCTGCCGCGACTGTGGCTGGTCGAGAGCCACTCCGTCCTGTCCTGGGGGTTGAAGGCGATGAGGTCCGCCACCTGCTGCCCCTCGACGTCGACGATCTCGAGCAGGGTCCCCCGCTCAAGCTCCAGGGCGGTGGCGCTGCGAGCCGGAATGGGAACCTCCCGGGTCTCTCCCGGAAGGTTCGACTCGGCTGTGGTGCTCAACGGCCCCTTCCGGGTTCAGTCACCGGCAGTGCCCAGGCCGACCGCGCCCGGCGGCTTCGGGTTGGATCCGCTCCCCGACGGGGGCACCGGCACCAGCCCCAGCTTGGCGCAGACAAAGTAGATGGCGCCACCCATCACCAAGCCCACGATCCAGGAGATGTCGCCACCGTTCCAGAGGTGCGCCACCGGGCCCTCGTAGATGCTGGTGCTCATGAAGGGGATTTCGCAGGCGATCCCGATGAGGTAGGCCAGGAGCGCACTCCAGGCGACACCGCCGTAAGGACCCGAGGGGTCGGAGAACCAGGTCGGGCGGTACTCGCCGTGACGGATGAGGTAGAAGTCCACCAGGTTGACGGCGCTCCAGGGCATGATCAGGTAGAAGAGGAACGAGAGGAAGTTGGTGTAGTTGGTGAGGAACGCGCTGGAGCCGATGATGCCGATGACGGCGGCCACAATCGAAATCACCGTGATGATCCCGATGCGGCTCGAGCGCCCGATTCCGAGCAGCTTGCGCCGCTGTTCGGTGATGGTGAGCAGACAGAGCGAGGCACCGTAGACGTTGAGCGCGTCGACGTAGATCACCCCCAGGGCGATGACGATCATCAGCGGGATGGCGAGCGGTCCCACCAGGGTCAGCGTCGCGCCGACCAAGTTGTCGATCGCCTTGGGCAGGATGTCGCCCAAAAGCGCCCCCAGCGCCAGCAGCCAGCACGAGGCGATGACGGCCCCGGCGTAGCTGTACCAGAAGGCCGACTTGGCTGAAGCTTCCTTGGGCAGATAGCGGCTGTAGTCGGAAGCGTAGACCGCGTAGGAGATGATCCAGACCGCTGCCAGCGAGAGCATGAGGATGAAAGGCCCCGGGTCGAGCGGCCCCAGCGTCCAGGTCTTGGCTGGCACCAGTCCCCTGGCGAAGAGGCTGACGCTGAGCGCCAGAAAGGCGACGAAGAATAGGTAGCCCCAGCGCCGAGCCCAGGTGTGGATGCTGTCGTAGCCGAAGACCGCCAGCACCAGGGTGGCGGCGGCGCAAACGATGATCCCGACGAAGAGGGGGATTTGGGGAATGGCGGCATTGATCGCCTGGCCGCCCAGGACGTTGCTGGTGGCGAAGAAGCCGA
>JBOHUL010000066.1:0-12089 GCA_050734425.1 Candidatus Dormibacteria bacterium | reverse complement strand
CCCACCGCCTGGGTGGCGGTGGAGAAGGTG
Source organism: Candidatus Dormibacteria bacterium (assembly GCA_050734425.1). GTDB lineage: Bacteria > Chloroflexota > Dormibacteria > Aeolococcales > Bog-877 > Bog-877. Next base: position 12,059 of record JBOHUL010000066.1, on the reverse strand, counting down.
GTCTACGCCGCCATGCGGGGGCTTTTGGCGGGGGCGGTCATGTTCCCGATCTCGCTGCTGGTCATCGGGTCAGGCCCGTTCCAGGACCTGCAAGCAGGGCCGGTCGTCCTCTTCATGGTCCTGGCGGCCATCACCGGGGCGGCCATGGGTCTGGTGCTGGGGACGCTGGTCGACGTCCGGCGCATCAACATCGTCTTCGCGTTGGTACTGACCCCGCTGCTGTTCACAGGGTGCAGCCAGTACCCCTGGCCGGCGCTGCACGACATCCGCTGGTTCCAGTACCTGACCCTGGCCAATCCCCTGACCTATGCCAGCGAGGGGCTGCGGGCCTCGATGATCGCCAACATCGCCCACCTCGCTGTTTGGCTCGACATCGTCGTGTTGGCCTTCGCCTCCCTGCTGCTGGGCGCGATCGGGATCGTCGGCTTTCGGCGTCGGGCGGTGGACTGAAGCAAGCCGGTTCGCGGCCCCCGTCGCAGCAAGTGCGCTCGGAACCAGGCCCGTGCCCAGGCGCCGACCCCGGTCATCCCACGGAGTGGATCAGGTCTCCCCCAAAGACGAGGGGCGCGGCCGGTTGGAAGCGCTCAGCCTCCGCGTCGAACTTCTGGAAACCGGGGTCCTGGTCGTGGGCCGAGTGCTCGGCCATGCTCGGCACCTCGACCACGATGACGAACTTGACCACCTCGTCGTCCTGCTGGCTGCCGAACTCCGAGCGGTAGAAACGAGCGCTGACAAACTTGCCCTCCGCCTGGTAGCGGCGCCAGCGCGGCAGCTCCTCTCGCTGGAAGAGCTCCTGGTACTCCTGGGCCTGGTTCCGGCGGATGTTGACCACGATCACGTTCACCTGACTCATCGGAAGACCTCCATGCCCCTGGGGGCGCGGGCCGGTGCCTCTGCTAAGCGGATCATCCCGCTGGTCGGCGCCCCTGGCCGGCTCCGGAGGGGGTACCTCCCATCGGCGGTCACACTGGTCGGGTCGCGACGTCCGAGGTGGTGACCGGACGGCCCGCCAGGGCCACCCTGACACGTGGAGGAGGAAGGCGTGGCAGCAGAGTCCCGAGTCAGCGCCCCGGTCCTGATCACGGGAGGCACGGGCACGCTGGGCCGGTTGGTCGTGGCCCGGTTGCTGAGCCAGGGCTCGCAGGTGTGGGTGCTGAGCCGCAGGGAGCACCAGGGCGCTGGCCGGGCCCGCTTCCTCCGGGGCGATTTGAGCAGCGGCCGGGGACTGGATGCCTGTCTCAACGGGGTCGCGACGGTGGTCCACTGCGCCAGCGGTCGCAAGGGGGACGCGGAGATGACGGCCAACCTCGTCCGCGCCGCCCGCGCGGCGGGAGTGGGGCACCTCGTCTTCATCTCCATCGTGGGAATTGAGATCGTGAGCATGGGCTACTTCCAGGCCAAGCTGGCGGCGGAACGGGTGGTGACCGGGTCCGGCATACCCTGCACCGTGCTCAGGGCGACCCAGTTCTACGACTTGATCCTGACCGGCGCCAGGTGGCTCTCGCGCTTGCCGCTGGTGCTCGTTCCGAGGGACTTTCTGAGCCAGCCGGTCGACGCCGGAGAGGTTGCGGCCAGGCTGGTCTCGCTCTCGCGGGGCGACCCCCAGGGGCGGGTGTCGGATATGGGTGGCCCCCAGGTCCGCACCTTCGCCGACCTGGTCCGCGCCTACCTCCGCTCCCAGGGGAGGCGGCGCCAGCTGGTCGCCATTCCGGTGCCGCGCACCGCACCGATCCGGCAGGGAGGACTGCTGGTGCGGGACCGCTCAGGGGCTCAGCTCTGGGGCAAGATCACGTGGGAGGATTTCCTCTCGCGCCCACCGTCCAGAAGCGTGCCCGCCACCTGGTCCGAAGGTGGGGCTGGACCGCGCCGCAGGCGCCCCTGAGCGCCGTCCGGCATATTGACCGGCCGCAAAAGTGGCCGGGAGAGGCGGCGGATCGCCTCAGTGGGCGCGGCGGCCCGCGGTCAGGGCCGTCGGCGCGGCCGGGTTCAGGGCGTCCAGGAGCCTTGAGCCCCGCAGTGCCAGCTCCAGTCGCAGCCGGTCCTCCTGGTCGGTCCACTCGCCCACCAGCTCCCTGATCCTCTCCAGCCGGTAGAGCAGCGTGTGGCGGTGGACCCCAAGGGACCGGGCGGCAGCACTGGGACCCTCATGGCTGAGCACCGCCTCCAGCGTCTCGCGCAGCGGCAGGTGCCGGGCCTGCTCCCGGGCCAGGAGGGGGCCGATGGCGTGCTCGACGAACTCGGACAGGCCTTCAAGATCGTGGATCCAGGCGAGGTACGGGTGCAGCTTGACGCTGTCGTAGCTGCGCTGCCCCGGCAACAGCACCTGACCCACGGTCAAGGTGTCGCGGGCGGCTCGCACCGCCGCCGGCACCTCGGCCAGGGCCGCCACCTCCGGCCCCAGCGCCATCTGCCAGGGGGCCGTCTCCCCTCCCCGGGCCACCCGCAGCAGCCGCTCCAGAGTCCCAAGCCGGGTCTGTCCCGGCACCAGAGCCACGACGCTCGACTGGTAGAGCGTGACGTGGGCCCCGACCACCATCCAGGCGGTGGCGATGGTGGCCTCGGCCGAGGCGTCGTCGGCCGCTACCACCAGCACCCGGTAAGGGAACTCGAGCAGGGTCCCCCCGACGGCGGCTCGGTCCACCATCTCCTGGTCGGCGGTGCCGCCCAGGACCTCGCTGAAGAACTGGTCGTACTGGCGGTCCTGCTCCCGGCGGATCCTCTCGCGGGTCTCCAGGTAGCTGGTGCTGACCGCGACGCTGATGGCGTCGAGGTAGTCGAAGAGAGGCCCAACCGCAGTGAGGACGGAGCTGGCCTCGATCTCGGGGTGGATCCGGACCGCGTCGATGACGTGCTGCCAGATCACCAGCGCCGCTACCCGGTAGGCCCGCAGGATGGCGTCCAGCGGCACGCCGGTAGTGCCCAGGCGGCCGCCCATCCGGGATAGCTGCTGGAGCTCGGCCCTGGAGGGGGGGCGCCCCTCGTCCCAGAGGGAGAGCATGGTGGCGACCCCCTCCCGGCAGGCGGTCAGGACCTCGCCCCCGAAGTTGCTGCCGCCAACCCCCTCCTCCAGGGGGATGGTGCGCCACATCTCGATCGCCATCCTCCGGGCCAGGCGGTCTACCCGGCTTCTCAGCGAGCGGATGATGATCGGGCTGACCGAGGGCAGCGCCGAGTATCCTCGGCGGTCCGGCCGGACGCCGCGCCTTCTCTCCGCCTCCAAGGGCATGGCTCTCCCAGAATAGATGAGCCGCTGGTTGGGCTCGGGTCCTGCCCGCCCGGGCGCTCAGAGATGGTCGCCGCCAAGGCTGGCTAGAGTCGACCTTGGAGGCCGCCACGCCCCGATCCAGGAGGTGCCACCGATGCTAGCCGCCTACGCCATCGCTGCCGGAGGCGATCAGCCTCTCGACAACCTGGAGGTCGGAGAGCGCGAGCAGCCCCGGCCCGCTTCGGGGCAGGTCCGGCTGCGGGTCCGGGCCGCATCCCTCAACCGCCACGACCTCTGGACTTTGGCCGGGGTAGGGACCCCGCCACGCTTCCCCTGGACTCTGGGCTGCGATGTCGCGGGGACGGTGGACGAGTACGGGGCGGGCACCGATGACCGGCTCTCCCAAGGGGCGCAGGTGGTGGCCCACTCCGTCGTCACCTGCGGCGCCTGCCCGGCCTGCCTGGGTCCGGACGAGACCTCCTGCCGGCAGTTCGCGATGCTGAGCGAGCCGCCCTGGGAGGGGACCTTCGCCGAGTTCTGCCTCGTGCCAGCGGCCAACCTCTTTCCCCTTCCCCCGAAACTCGCCTTCGAGCAGGCCGCCTGCCTGCCGACCGCCTACCTGACCGCCTACCGGATGCTCTTCACCAAGGCCCGCCTCACCCCCGGGAGCACGGTCCTGATCCAGGGTGCGGGCGGGGGGCTGGCCACTGCCGCGTTGCTCCTGGCCAAGGCCTCAGGCCTGCGCGCGATCGTCTCCGGTCGGGACCCGGCCAAGCGCGCTGCGGCCCTGGAGCGGGGGGCGGAGCTGGCCGTGCCCCCGGGCAGGGAGGCGGTGGCGGGGGCGATGGAGCTGACCCAGGGGGTCGGGGTCGACGCCGTCATCGAGTCGGTCGGCGAGGCCACTTGGGCCACCAGCCTGCGGGCGCTCCGCCGTGGTGGCGCGGTGGTGGTGGCCGGAGCCACCACCGGCGCCGATCCGCCGGCGGACCTGCGCCGGGTCTTCTGGCGCCAACTTCAGATCCTGGGCTCGACCATGGGCACCCGGGCCGAGTTCCAGAACCTGCTCAGCCTGGTGGGCGCGTCGGGCCTGCGGCCCCTGGTCGAGCAGACCTACCCTCTGGCCCAGGCCCACGCCGCCCTGGCCCGGCTGGCCGCCGGTGACGTGACCGGCAAGCTGGTCCTGGTCTCAGCCTGAGCCGGCCACCGCGGCGGGCTCCTTCGCCAGCGGCGAGCTGTAGGTTCCGACGGGCGCCTCGAACCCGACCGCCAGGCGGTTCCAACCGTTGATGGCCACGATCTCCATGGTCAGGGCCAGGATCTCCTTCTCAGTGAAGTTGCGCTGGAGCTGAGAGAAGACCTCCTCCGGGGCCCGGAGCTTGGGGAGGAGGGTCAGGCACTCGCACCAGCGGAGGGCGCTGCGCTCCCGCTCCGAGTAGTAGGGAGCCTCCTCCCAGGCGGCCACTCCCAGCAGTCTCTGGGTGGTCTCGCCCCGGGCCAGGGCGTCCTTGCTGTGCATGTCCAGGCAGAAGGCGCAGCCGTTGATCTGCGAGGCGCGGACCTTGATCAGCTCCAGCAGCTCGGGCTCGATTCCCGCGCTGTGGCTGACCTGGCTCAGCTGCTGCATCGCCTCCATCGCTCCCGGCAGTTCCTGATAGTTCACCCGCATGGCTGTCCTCCTGGGTGGGCATCGGTGCCACTCTGCTCGTCCTCACCCCCGCATAGCATCCCCCAGGAGGCGGGGTCCGCGCTCGCCGGGGATCCCACCCGGGAGCCGGCCGCGGCAGGCCCGGAGGGCGCGTCCCCATCGGGCCGCCCCCGGGCCGGGCCGAGATCAGGCGCGGTCGAACCGGTCCAGGTTCATCACCTTGTCCCAGGCGGCGGTGAAGTCTGCTAGAAACTTGCCCTCGGCGTCGTCGGCGGCATAGACCTCGGCGACGGCCCGCAGCTGGGAGTTGGAACCGAAGACCAGATCCACGTCGGTAGCGGTCCAGCGGACCTCGCCCGTCTGGCGATCGCAGCCCTCATAGACGTCGTCCGCGCCGGCGCGGCGCCAGACGGTGCTCATGTCTAGAAGGTTGACGAAGAAGTCGTTGCTCAAAGCCCCGGGCCTGTCGGTGAGCACTCCCTTTGGGCTGTGGTCGAAGTTGACGTCGAGCACCCGCAGCCCGCCCAGCAGGGCCGTCATCTCGGGCGCGGTCAACGAGAGCAGGCTCGAGCGGTCTATCAGCAGTGCGTCGGCTCGGCGCCGCTCGCCCGCCCTCAGGTAGTTGCGGAAGCCGTCCGCCGCCGGCTCCAGCACGGCGAAGCTCTCGGGGTCGGTCTGCTCCTGGGCGGCGTCGGTGCGGCCGGGGCGGAAAGGGACCCGCAGCTCGTGACCCGCGGCCCTCGCCGCCGTCTCGATCCCGACGCAGCCGCCCAGCACGATGATGTCGGCGAGTGACACCCGCTTGCCGCCCCGCTGCCCACCGTTGAAGTCGGACTGGATTGCCTCGAGGGCGCGCAGCACTTGGGCCAGTTCGCTGGGGCGGTTGACCTCCCAGCCCCTCTGGGGGACGAGCCGGATGCGCGCCCCGTTGGCCCCTCCGCGCTTGTCGCTGTCGCGGAAGCTGGAGGCCGAGGCCCACGCGGTTGCGACCAATTGCCGGACGCTGAGCCCCGACTTGGAGATCGCCTGCTTCAAGGCGGCGACGTCAGGCGCCTCCACCTTCTGGTAGTCGGCAACAGGCAGCGGATCCTGCCAGAGGAGCGGCTCGGAGGGGACTTCGGGTCCGAGATAGCGGGCCACCGGCCCCAGGTCGCGGTGGGTCAGCTTGAACCAGGACCGGGCGAAGGCGTCGGCGAAATGGTCGGGGTTCTCGTAGTAGCGCCGCGAGATCGGACCGTAGATCGGGTCGAAGCGGAGGGCCAGGTCCGTGGTCAGCATCATCGGGGCTCGCCGCCGGGCCGGGTCGTGGGGGTCCGGCACCGACCCGTCAGCCGAGCGATCGGTCGGTCGCCACTGGGACGCCCCGGCCGGGCTCTTGGTCAGCTCCCACTCGTAGCCGAAGAGGTTCTCGAAGAAGTTGTTGTCCCACTTGAGAGGGGTTCTGGTCCAGATGACCTCGACCCCGCTGGTGATGGCGTCGTCGCCGCTGCCGCTGCCGAAGCTGTTGCTCCAGCCCAGCCCCTGCGCTTCCAGGGGCGCTCCCTCGGGCTCCCGGCCAAGGTGGTTGGCGACCTCGGCCGCGCCATGGGTCTTGCCGAAGGTGTGGCCGCCAGCGATGAGGGCCACCGTCTCCTCGTCGTTCATGGCCATGCGGGCGAAGGTCTCCCGGATGTCGCGGGCTGCCGCCAGCGGGTCCGGATTCCCGTTGGGCCCCTCGGGGTTGACGTAGATGAGCCCCATCTGTGTCGCGCCGAACGGCTTCGCCAGGTCCCGGTCGCCGCTGTAGCGCTCATCGCCCAGCCAGGTGTCCTCGGGGCCCCAGTAGATGTCCTCCTCAGGCTCCCAGACGTCCTCCCGGCCACCGCCGTACCCGAACGTCTTGAACCCCATGGACTCCAAGGCGCAGTTGCCGGCGAGGATCATCAGGTCGGCCCAGGAGATCTTGCGGCCGTACTTCTGCTTCACCGGCCAGAGCAGCCGCCGGGCCTTGTCCAGGTTGGCGTTGTCCGGCCAGCTGTTGAGGGGGGCGAAGCGCTGGCTGCCGGAGCCGGCGCCCCCGCGGCCGTCATGGATCCGGTAGGTGCCGGCGCCGTGCCAGGCCATCCGGATGATCAGAGGCCCATAGTGGCCGAAGTCCGCGGGCCACCAGTCCTGCGACGTGGTCAGGGTCTTGACCAGGTCGGCCTTGACGGCCGCAAGGTCGAGGCTTTCGAACTCGGCCGCGTAGTCGAAGGCGGAGCCCATCGGGTCGATCAGGGGTGAGTTCTTGCCCAGCGGCCGCAGGTTGAGCTGGTTGGGCCACCAGTGCTGGTTGGCGATCGAGCCGGTGTTGCCGTGGTCGTCGCTCAGGATCGGGCACTTGAGTGCCTCGGGCGCGGCTTCGGCGCTGGTGGCGGTGGCTCCGGCGGCTTCGTTGGTCATGGGAATCCCTCCAAGTGCCTGCGGCCGTACCGCTAGCTGTCGAACGTTGGCGACACCGGCCGCCGGCAGGTAGGGCAGGTGCCCCAGTAGATGACCTCCGCCTCGTCGACGAGGTATCCCCGGTCGTCCGCCGCCTGGAGGCAGGGGGCGCTCCCCACGGCGCAGTCGACGTCGACGGTGGCGCCGCAGCGGCGGCAGACGAGGTGGTGGTGGTTGTCGGCGATGCGGTCCTCGTAGCGGGCCGGGGCCCGGGCCGCCTCGGTGCGTCGGATCAGCCCCCGGGAGGTCAGGGTCCCGAGGGCGTCGTACACCGCCTGCCGCGAGACGGCGCCGATGGCCGTCCTCACCGCATGGGCGATCTCGTCGGCAGTGCCGTGGGGAAGCCTGGAGATCGCCCGCAACACCGCGAGGCGTTGGGCCGTCACCTGGAGGCCGTGGCCTCGGAGCACCTCAACGGGATCGGCGGAGCCTTGCCCTGCCACAGGCGACACTATGAGTCCAATTCTGGACACCGTCAAGGCTCTGGGCTCAACGGGTCGTGCCACGGAGGGCCGCCTGCAAAGGCGACCGCGGCCGCGGGGACTTCTGTGGCGACAAGTTCACAAGGAGATTTGGGCTGCCACGCCCCCGCCGACTCTTTGCCCCGATCGCTAAGGGGAGCTGGCCAGCCGCGTCGCGCCCGGAGCAGGCTCGGGAACGCGGGACGGCGCCTTTGCCCTCTTGGAAGGGTGCCCCATGAGCTGGTACGGGTGACGCCGCCTCAGCAGGCGCAGAGTCAAACCGGCCGGCTCGGGCCTTCCCAACAGGTATCCCTGGAGCTCCTCGCAGCCCTCCTTTATCAGGAAGTCCGCCTGATCGGGTCTCTCCACCCCCTCGGCCACCACCCTAAGTCCCAGACCGTGGGCCAGGGCCAGCGTTGCCCCGACGATGGTGGTGTCGGCCTGGCGGATGCCGATGCCATTGACGAAGGAGCGGTCGATCTTGAGGACCTGGAAGGGCAGGCGCTGGAGCGCGGTCAGAGAGGAGTTGCCGGTGCCGAAGTCGTCGATGGCCAGGGTCACCCCCAGTTCCCGCAGCTGGCCCAGGGCCCGGGCGGCGGATGCGGGATCGGTGATGAGGACGCTCTCTGTCACCTCCAACCGCAGCCTCTCGGGGTCCAGACCCGAGTGCTGCAGCGCCGCCCGCACATCCTCCACCAGCTCCCGGTCCTGGAGCTGGGGCACCGAGAGGTTGACGGCCATGCCGATGTCGGCGGCCGCCGCCTCGGCGTCGGACCATTGGCGCAGGGTGACGCAGGCCTGGTGCAGGACCCACCGTCCGATCTGGGAAATGCTGCCCGTCTCCTCGGCGATGCTGATGAACTGGCTCGGGGCCAGGAGTCCCCGCGTGGGATGCAGCCAGCGCACCAGGCCCTCGACCCCAACGGACAGGCCCGTGGCCGCGCTCACGATCGGCTGGTAGTGGAGCCGGAGCTCCCCCCGCTGGGCCGCGCCCCGCAGCCCGGTGGAGAGGGCGACCCGCTCCTGGAAGGCGTGGTCGAGGGCGTCGTCGAGGACCTGGAAGCCGCCGCGGGAGACCTGCTTGGCGTAGTGAAGTGCCACGCTGGAGCGCCGCACGACCTCTGCCGGGCTCTCCCGCCGGTACTGCAGGGCAACCCCGGCGGTGACCCTGAGCTCTACCTCGTGGCCCTCCACCAGGTAGGCCTGCGTCACCGAGCGGACGAGCCTCTCTACCACCGATTCCACCGCCCCCGGGTCTACCGCGGACATCAGCACCGCGAACAGTGCCCCCTCCAGCCGGGCGACCGCGTCCCCGGGCCGGACCGAGTTGCGCAGGCGCTCTGCGAACGCGCTCAGGACCCGGTCTCCCAGGGGATGGCCGAGGGCGTCGTTGACCTGCTTGAAGTGGTCCAGGTCGAGGGCGATCACCGCCAGCTGACTCCGGTGGCTGGGGCGCGACTGGCGCAGCAGCTCCAGCAGGCCGTTGCGGTTGTGGAGGCCGGTCAGCTCGTCCACCTGGGCTTGGTGGATCAGTTCGGCTTCGGCCGCCCGGCGGGCGGTCAGGTCCTCGTAGGCTCCGATGAGAGCGGCCACCTTGCCCCGGGAGTCGTGCAGGGCCACGGTGGAGATGGCGACGTTGATGGGATGGCCATCCTTGTGGCGGCGGATAGCGTCCAGCCCGAGGATGTCCTTGCCCTGCTTCACTGCCCGGAGGATGCGCTGTGACTGTCGCCGGCCCTCCTCACCCACGATGGGCACCTCGCCCCCGACGACCTCGGCGGCGCTGTAGCCGAAGAGCCGCTCCGCCGCGGGATTCCAGATCAGGACCCGGCCGCTGATGTCGATCACGGTGAGGGCGGTCGGGGAGCGTGTGACGGTGGCCTGGAGCAGCTCGTGCTCCGAGAGCTGGAGCTCCGGCGCCATCCAGAGCCTGGTCTCTGTGTCCCTCTTGGGCAACGCTGGTCCGCGCCGTCTCGGCTTCGCGCGCGCCACCGGGACTCCAGTGGGCTTGGTGAAGCCGACTTCGGAGGCGCGGTGCCGGATCGGCCCTCGGGGGGCCTGATCTGGGGCCATGGAGCCAGCCTAGGTTCTGGCGATCCCAGTTCTGAGACGCCCGTGTGAAGTGATGGTCACGCGTCCCTTCGGCACGGCCCGCGAGATCGCGCCATTGGCCCGACCGCCGGGACCTGGCTATCGCGCCGCGTCCTTACACTTGGCCCGCCATGGCGGTGGTCGAGTTTCGGGTGGGAGAGAGAGCGCGGCTGACCTCGGGCCGGCGCTCGGGCGGGGGGAGGTCGCTGCTGCCGCCGCAGGGCGGCCCCGGCCTCTCCGATTACACCGGCATCCTCCTCCCGGAGCATACGGAGAGCCACGAAATCGAGAGCCCGGGCGTCGATGGCAAGGGGCTCGACCGTCTCTGTGCCCGGATCCGCTGAGAGCGCCGGACCGAGCTTCCGTGGCCGTCGGCGGTCCCCCCAGTGCTCGACCCCGATCGTCCGGCAACAGAGAGAAGCCTCCGCCTCTACCGCCCAGGGTCGGGACCCGCGTTGACGGCGAACGCTCCTGCGGACTGCGCGGGCGCGGCCTCAGCAGGTTCTCCGGGCGCCGCAGGCGAAGCTTCAGGGGGAGCCGTTGGTCCCGCGGCGGGCGTCCTCGCTCGGCCAGCCCCTGATGCCGGTGACTAGAAGCTACGACGCCCTGGTGGTCGGGGGCGGGCACAACGGCCTGATCGCCGGCGCCTACCTGGCCCGCGCTGGTCAACGGGTGGCGGTGCTGGAGGCAAGGTCCCAGGTGGGGGGAGCGGCCACGACGGAGGAGGTCTGGCCCGGCTACCGGGTCTCAGTGCTGTCCTACGTTGTCAGTCTGCTGCGGCCGGCAATAGTGCAGGAGCTGCGTCTTCGACACTTCGGCTACCAGGTCTATCCACTCGACCCGGCCTACTTCATACCCTTCCCCGATGGCCGCCACCTCCTCTACTGGGAGGACCTGGAGCGGGCCCAGGCCGAGGTGGCCCGATTCTCCCAGTCCGACGCCCGGGCCCTAGCCGACTACGACCGCGCCCTGGGGCGGCTGGTCGGGCTGCTGCGGCCGCTCCTGGACCTCGTCCCTCCAGGGCGGGGCTCCTGGCATCCCGGTGAGCTGGCCGAGCTCCTCCGCCTGTCGCCCCATGTCTGGCGGCACCGTCGTGATCTGGGGCTTCTGGCAGACATCATGACGATGTCGGTTTCCGACTTCCTGGACCGCTGGTTCGAAGATGAGGCGGTCAAGGGTGCGCTCTCACCCGGGGGCGTGATCGGTGCCTGGGCGGGACCCCACTCGCCGGGCACGGCGTACGTGCTTCTGCATCACCGGATGGGGGAGGCGGGTGGCCAGAGGGGCGGCTGGGGGTTCGTCCGTGGTGGCATGGGCCAGCTCTCCCAGATCCTGGCCCAGGCGGCCCGGGCGCTGGGGGCGGAGGTCCGGACCGGTGCCCGGGTGGAGCGGATCCTGGCCTGGGGGGGTCGGGTGCGGGGGGTGGCGCTGGCTGACGGCACCGAGCTCCGTTGCCGGCGGATTGTGGCCGCGGTCCATCCCAGGACGGCCCTGCTCGAGCTGGTCGGGAGAGAGCAACTTCCCAAGACGCTGGTCACTGAGATGGAGCGCTTCCGCAGCAGAAGTGGCTCCGCCAAGGTCAACCTGGCCCTGGCCGAGCTGCCCCGCTTCACCGCCATGCCGCTTCCGCTTCCCGGCCCCCAGCATCCGGAATTCATCGTCAATCCCTCGATCGCCTACCTGCAGCGCGCCTGGTCCGACGCGCTCGGTGGCCGCTGGAGCGAACGCCCGATGCTGGACTGTGTCATCCCCACGACCAAGGACCCGACCCTCGCGCCCCCGGGCCGGCACATCCTCAGCTGCTTCGTCCAGTACGCCCCCCGCCAACTCGCCACCGGCGAATGGGCCGAGGAGAGGGAGCGTTTCGCGGACCGGGTGGTGGAGGTCCTCGGGGAATACGCACCAAATCTGCCCGGGGCAGTCCTGCAGCGCCAGGTCGTCACTCCGGAGGACATGGAGCGGGACTACGGCCTTCTCGGCGGCAACATCTTCCACGGGGAGATGTCGCTGGACCAGCTGTTCCTCTTCCGCCCCGCGCCCCAGGTGGGGGCCTACCGCACTCCGCTAGGGGGCCTCTATCTGGGGGGTTCTGGATCGCACCCCGGGGGCGGGGTCATGGGCGCCCCCGGCCGCAACGCGGCCCGGGTCGCCATCCGGGATGCGCGGCTCCAGCGGTGGCGCCGCGGGGCCCGGTGAG
>JBOHUL010000065.1:0-2895 GCA_050734425.1 Candidatus Dormibacteria bacterium | reverse complement strand
TCTCTAGCCTCAACTGAATCTCGGACCGCGAGCCGAGTTTGGCTCAGGTGAGAGCGGCGAGCCCCGGTCAGTACACGCTCGGTAAACGCGGGGCCGTCGCATCGCGGTGCCGCCGGTTGCGAGCGACGCGCGGACGGTGCGTTCGGCACCCGGGCGACTGGGTCCGATGCTCGCACGTCAGGCCTGGCGCACCCCCCCTCACCGACCGCCATGGGCGACGCTGGCCAGTTCGTCACCCGCCCACCTGGAGCGGTCAGTGGCACCTGACCCGAGCGAGGAGGAGTAGCGAGGTACCTTCGTCCAGGTTGTCGTAACCTGGGGAGGAGGGGCGCCTCAGGGGCCGGATTTGGCGGAGGGTTCGACAGCGTGCCGGGCGGTTCGACGTTCGCGATCATTGGTGCTGGCCAGGCCGGCGCCGCGGCGGCGGAGTCGCTGCGGGGTTGGGGCTTCGACGGACGTGTCTTGCTGATCGGAGAGGAGCCGGTTCGGCCGTATGAGCGTCCCCCGCTCTCCAAGGACTACCTGCGCGGCGAGGCGACCTTTGAGGACGCCGCGGTGCATGCGAGTGACTTCTACCGAACCCACGACATCGACCTGCGGCTCTCGACCAAGGCAACCGCGCTGGACCTTAAGGCGCGCCGGATCACCCTTGACTCCGGGGCCGAGGTGACCTACGATCGCCTGCTGCTGACGACGGGGGCTGAGCCACGACGACTCGAGGTGCCGGGAGCCGCGTTGCCGGGGGTCTTCACGCTTCGGACCCTGTTCGACGCCGACCAGATCCGGCGCGCGGGGGGGCCTGCCCGTTGCGCGGTCGTGATCGGGGCCGGCTGGGTGGGGAGTGAGGTGGCGGCGAGCCTGCGGCAGACCGGGCTCGGCGTCGCCCTGGTCGACCCCAACAGAACGCCGATGGAACGGGTGCTCGGGCCAGGCGTGGGACAGGTCTGGGCGGATCTCCACGCGGCCCAGGGGGTCGACCTCCATCTCGGCGTCACCGTTGACTCCATCGAGGGCCACGACACGGTCGAGGCGGTGTGGCTCAGCGACGGAACGAGGCTCAATTGTGACCTAGCCGTAGTCGGAGTAGGCGTGACTCCTCGTGCCGAGCTGGCGCTTGGGGCCGGCCTCCAAGTCGACGACGGGATCGTGGTGGACCAGCATCTGGAGACCAGCATGCCCGGGGTGTTCGCCGCTGGGGACGTTGCCAATGCGTACCACCCCGGGCTGGGACGTCGCGCCCGTGTCGAGCACTGGATGTCCGCGCTGACTCAGGGCCCGACAGCTGCCGCCAATATGCTCGGCCACCACGCCCGCCACGATCGAATTCCATGGTTCGCGTCGCAGCAGTACGACTTGTACATGGAGTACACCGGCCATGCCACTGCGTCCGATCCCGTGGTCATTCGCGGCTCGCTATCGGATCGCCAGTTCGTCGCGTTCTGGCTCCGCGACGGGAGGGTCCTCGCCGGCCTGAGCGCCAACGTCCTGGGCACGGGCCGCCACCTCAGAGCCCTGGTCGCCTCGGGTCACCGGGTAGACGTCCAGGCCCTCGCCGACCCCACTGTTGGCTGGAACGAGTTGGTCAACAACGGGTCCCACGCGCCACGGCGATCTGAGTCAGAAGCCGTCGCCCTTCCCGACACCCAGGAGGCATCACGTGAACTCAGCTCCAACTGACGCGACCACCCACTCCGACTCAGTTCCGGCAATCGACGCAGGGTTGCGCGAGTGGTACGAGTCCTGCCCGTGCTGTATGAGCAAGGCGATGCCGGAGGTCAAGCAGGCGCTCGATCGAGAGCGCGCCCTGCGCCCGGAACCGGCCGCGACCCAGTCATCCCCGACTTAGGAGCGCTAATGACCGCAGGGGGTCGGGGGTCACCGACTGTGCGACGAGTTACCTGGCCTTACCCAACGCCGCCGCCGGCCGCGTCCCTTGGGCCGAGCGCTGGGCTGGCTCGGGCCATGACGCTGCTCCAGTCTTGACGCGGACCTGGATCGACCGGTTGGTCGAGTGCCAGGGGTGGCTGGAGCCGATCGCCGGGTTCACTCGGCCACCGGTGGGGAGCATCTTCGATGCACTCGGCCCGCCCGCTCAGCCCGCGCCCGCCGCTCCCTGAACTCGGCCAGGGCGAGGGAGTGGCCGCTGCTCGCGACGTCATCATCCATCGGGCCTACAGTCGGCCTCTGCCCGACATCAAAGGGTCGCGAATCCTCGTCGACCGGGTCTGGCCCCGAGGGATTCGCAAGGAGGACCTGGACCTCGACCTCTGGCTGAGGGAGCTGGCTCCCTCGGATGCGCTGCGGAAGTGGTTCGGGCACCAGGTGGAACGGTGGCCGGAGTTTGACCGGCGCTACCGACAGGAACTCAAGGGTCCTCAGCAGGCTGCCCTGCTTGGTCAGATCCGCCAGCTCGCCCGCGAAGGTCCAGTTCTGCTCATCTACGGAGCCCATGACGAGGCCCACAACCAGGCTGTCGTCGTGCGCAACGTGCTCCTGGGACGGCCGCCGGTAAAGCGCTGAGCCGGTTCGACCAAGGCTCGGCTCATGGTTTGCGGGCTCACCTCAGCTCGCGCTGGGCACCTCCGACCAGCCCATCCTCGTACCGGCATCCCCCGCCGCGCACGTTGGCGCCTGGGAGATGTGCTGTAGAGCTGGCAAGTTGCCTACTCCGGTTCGGGTCAGCACGGGCGCCGCCCTCCGGAAGGGATGCCGACTCACCGGTTGACCTGGACGCGAGACAACAGGATGAGGCGCTCCGGAGGAAGGCGTTCTCCGTCAGGTATCCCGGACCAGGGTGACGGTCTGAGCCCCAGATTTGACGGTCTAACTGACGGTCTGAGGGTTAGACGGAAGTGGACGGTTGTGGTCAGTCCTGAACTCAGAAGATGGTGCCCC